>MHII01000022.1:0-28550 GCA_001817425.1 Candidatus Buchananbacteria bacterium RIFCSPHIGHO2_02_FULL_39_17
GTCTACACTAAAAACTATTATCATCTTTCCGTCCACCTCACCTTGCCTACCCGACCAAAACTCTTGAGTGAAGGTGGGAACCGGAGCGGAAAGGATGATTTCAAGTTTTTCTTTGGCGGCTCTTTAGAAAAATCCGAACAACCACGGTAATAGCATTGTTACACCAAACGCATAAATTGCGTCAAACCAAATTACACGAAGTGCATTTGCCAATCGTAAAAGTCCAGCAAAAAATTTTGCCGCGAGAAGAAGTGCGCCACCTTGCTTTGCACTCTTAACATTATTCACTAAATTTTCCATATCTTCATTGCTTGGGAAGGCGTGCATACCAATCGAGAAGCCGACCCAAATAAGTAGAATGAAAACCCAACTATATTGTTCGGCTTCCAAAATATAAAGAGGAAACACGGCCGAAAAAGTAATGACGGCGCAAAGCAAAGTATTTACAATCAATGGGCCAACAGAAATTAAGAATGAACTTTTCAAATTGTTTACTGGACCGTGAATGACATATCCGGCGGGATTGCCAACGCGGAAGTAGCAAACTTTGTATACTGGAACTTTTGCCCAATCAGCAAAAAGCCGATGTCCAATTTCATGGGCAATCACGCCGGGGAATGTAAGTATTGCGATTAACCAACCTGGTATAAAAAACATATTTATTGTTTTACATCTCCAAAATATTGCTGATACTCGACCGGCATAACTCTCATAATTCTAGCCCAAGTGTCTTTATCAAGAGTGATACCTTGTAATAAAGTTAGTCCAACTTCATCATCGCTTTTATCGCTGTTTGAAAAAATTGCCTCGGCTACGCCGATGCGCGCCGCCTTAGAAGTTGGGACAGTTTCTAAAACATAACTATATAACTGAATTGATTCGTCATAATTTCCACTTTGATAAGCAATTTGAGCGGCGCGCATTTTTTTCGCGGCAACCAAATATTCCGGCAATAATATAAGTGAATATATGGTAGCAATAATAATACTGACACCAAATAACTTAACCCATAGTGGATATTGATGCGGAGGTAACGCCGGAATATTTTCTAAAATTTGTTCGTCCATAATTTAGTTATTTTACCAAATCTTCCATTGGAACACCTAATGCTTTGGCAATAAGTTCTTCCTGAGCTCTTTACTTGACCCGCATATACTTTAATTCGAGGTCTCATCTCCAGGCAGAACTCTTATCAAAGCGGTGGGTGCAGGATTTGAACCTGCGATACCATTGCTGGTATATCGGTTTTCGAAACCGACGCATTCGACCACTCTGCCAACCCACCAAATACAAATAATAATCGTAGCTTTAAATTAACACATTTTTTTCTTTTTTTCAATTTAAAAAAAGCCGGTCGAAGTTTCAGAACTCGACCGGCCAAAGTTATACTACACGAACGAATCTTGTCTTACCAGAAAAAAAAGTTGGCATCTTCGGCCGCAGGACAAAGCCCTCGGGGAAATTCACGAACTGACAATCGTTCTTATGACCTTCAAAGGGCAACATAACCATGACCGAAACCTTTCGATTGCTCCAAGGAAACGGCAAAGTATGCAATGTCCTTGGGTTCAACACAACTGAACAGCCTTTGCCTACTACAAAAGCGGCCCAGCCGTCAGTTGGCAAATCTTCAAATTTACCGGATTTGGGCGCTTTCGGACCGGCAACGAAAACGACACGATTAAAGAAGGTCAGCACTTCATGGGAACGATGAAATTCCATTGAATCTTTAACCCAACGCGGCCGGGAATATACTTCCAACAGCGACCAAACAAATTTTTCTCCCTTCAGATTAAGTGTCCGGTCTTTACCCTGAGGATAGTATCTAAATCCGACGGCACTGCTCCCCAAAATTTCTGTTGCCGTTAGCCTATCTCGTTCGGGATCAATCACCCGACCATAAGGCGCAAAACTCTCCATTGTTGCCAACTGAACTGGCAACTTTACCACCTGTCTCTTCATTTTATTTCCCTCCGTTTCTTGGCCCAATTGCCGAGTCCAGATTAACAAATTTCAGCTAGCCCGTCAAGATTAATTATTTTTTTACAATTTAATGGTTTTTTGGTATAATTATAATAATGCGAATTACAAATTTTATGCCAATATATGAATACTCCAAATTAAATTCGTAGTATTCGCACTCATTCGCAGATTTGCATTATACTATGAAAATACGCAAAGTCGTTATTCCCGTTGCCGGTTTAGGCACCCGGCTTTTGCCCGCCACCAAAGCCCAGCCCAAAGAAATGCTGCCCATTGTTGATAAGCCAATTATCCAATATATTGTGGAGCAAGCCGTGGCCGCCGGCATTACTGACGTCATTTTAGTCACGGGCGCGACCAAAAGAGCGATTGAAGACCATTTTGACCGCAATGAATATTTGGAAGATTATTTGCAAAAAGCCGGCAAAACCCGGGCTCGTCAGCAAATTAAAGAGCTTGCCGAATTGGCAAACTTTATTTTTATCCGGCAAAAAGGCCCTTACGGCAACGGCACACCAGTTTTAAACGCCAAATCCGTGGTCGGCAATGAACCTTTTGCCGTGGTCTGGGGCGATGACATTTGGTCCTGCCCGAAAAAACCTCACTTGCGACAATTAATTGAAGTTTTTAATAAATACGGCGATCCGGTGATCACGGTTAAAGAAACCGACGACGCGGGCACGGAAAAATACGGCATTATTGAAGGCGTTGAAGTGGAAAAAGATGTTTATCAGGTTAAAACGATTATGGAAAAACCCGGCCCGAAAAAAACTAAAAGTCGGCTTGGATCTCATGGCGGCTATATTTTTACGCCTGACATTTTTGACGCTCTAAAAGACACACCATTAGGCAAAAATAATGAGCTTTGGCTGGTAGATGCCATTGCCCGACTTTTAAAAAAGCGGCCAATTTACGCCAAAATGATTGATGGCACGCTTCATGACCCCGGCTCCAAGCTCGGCTGGTTAAAAGCGAATGTAGAATTTGGCTTAAAAGATAAAGAAATTAAAGAGGAATTTAAATATTTTTTGAAAAATAAAATTTAAAAATTTCAAAAGTTAAAAGTCAAAAGTCAAAAATATGCCGGCTTTACCGAGCATTCTCGGTCACCGTGAGGCAATCGGAACAATTCAAAATGCAAAAATAATTAAATCAAAACTTTTGACTTTTGACTTGAACTTTTGCCTTTTAAATTTTGACTTTTGACTTATCATCATAAAACATGCAAAAACCAATCAAAATAAAATTCGCTATTTTACTAATTTTAGGGATCTTTGTCCTGACCGCCGGCTTGCGCTGTAAATTTATTACCCCAAGCCAAAAAGCGCTTTTAGAGCCGATTGAATTAACTTGGTGGGGCGTTTTTGATGATCCGGAAAACTTCACGGAAATTATCAATGAATACCGAGCTCTTCACCCGAACATTAGCGTTAATTACCGCAAGCTCCGTATTGAAGAATTTGAAAAAGAACTTTTGGACGCCTTGGCGGAAGATCGCGGACCGGATATCATTTCCCTTCATAATACTTGGCTGACTAAATATTTACCTAAGCTTGAATCTTTGCCGGCCAAAACTAAACTGGCCTATGAAGTCACCAAAAAAAGTCTTGGCATTAAAGAAGAAACTTTAATTGAAGTTCGCGAAGCTCCCAGCTTAACGCCGGCGCAACTTAAAGACAATTTCATTGATGTGGTCTACAATGATGTCGTGCGCGACAATAAAATTTATGGCCTGCCTTTAAGCGTGGACACTTTAGTTTTGTTTTACAATCGTGATTTGTTTAATAATGCCGGCATCCCTTTGCCACCCCAAAGCTGGATTAGTTTGCAGGAAAATGTTAAGCGCTTAACTTTTGCTGACTCCTCCGGCAATTTAGCCCAAGCCGGCATTGCTTTAGGCACAGCCGAAAACGTGGAGCGAAGCTTTGACATCTTGTCCCTTTTAATGATGCAAAATGGCGCGCAAATGACCACCGCTGACCGTGTGACTTTTAATCTCTTGCCACCGGGTTTTCCGGACCGGACCTATAATCCCGGGCCAGAAGCCGTGCGCTTTTACACCGATTTTGCCAATTCCGGCAAAGAAGTCTATGCCTGGAATGAAAATTTTCCTAATTCTCTGGAAGCTTTTGCCCAAGGCCGCGTGGCCATGATTTTTGGCTATAATTACCATTTGCCTTACTTGGAAATCAAACGCCAAGGCAAACTAAATTACGGCGTGACCAAAATTCCCCAAATTGAAGGCCGAAACGAAGTTAATTACGCGTCTTATTGGGTTCAAACCGTTTCCCAAAAAAGTAAACACATTAATGAGGCGTGGGATTTCATCCAATTTTTAACCAAAAAAAATCAGGCTAAAAAATATCTAGACAAAACTTTAAAACCAACGGCTTTGCGGTCCTTGATTGAAGAACAGATTAGCAATGACAAATTAAAAATTTTTGTTGAACAGCTTCTGACCGCTAAAAGCTGGTATACTGGCGCTAATCCCCAAGCCACGGAAACCGCGTTTAAAGAAATGATTGAGTTGGCGCGCAAAGGCGCCGACCTGCAACAAACCGTGACTAACGCGGTTTTAAAAGTTCAGCAGACAATGCGATAAAAAGTCAAAACTTTTAACTTTTTACTTTAACTTTTGAATTCTAACTTTTGACTTTTGACTTATTAAAATATGTTTTCAAAAATTACAAAAATTACTTTTTACCTAACCGTCGGGGTAATCATTTTTTTTAGTTTTGCCCCAGCACTTTTTGCCCAAGAAAAAAGTTGGGTGGAAACCGTTATTGGCCAACCGCTAATCCCAACGGCGTGCACTAAATCAGATCCGTCGGCTGATCCTAACGCCTGCGGCTTAAATGAAATTTTTCAAACCATCGTCAATTTCTCCAAACTGATTTTAGCCTTAACCGGCAGTTTAGCGCTTTTGATGTTTATGTACGGCGGCGTGCTTTGGATTATTGCCGCCGGCAATCAGGATCTTATTCAAAAAGGCAAAACCGCCTTAGCCGCGGCGGCCATTGGCTTAATCGTGATTTTAAGCGCTTGGGTGATTGTGAATTTTACCATCTTTGCTTTAACCGGCGGTGACGTCGGTGAAGTTAAAATTTTTGGCCAAGATTGGTTTAAACAACAAACTATTACTAGCGGAGGGGGGAGTGATGAAACAAGTGCCTCGCAACCCAGTCCAGACAAAAATTATTTTATTAAAGATCAGGCAATGAAAGCTATTGATCAGGCAACTGCGGAAAAATTATGTATCGCACACTGTACCAACTACCCTGGTGATTTTGCCTTCATAACTGAAGTTTCCTTAGTTAGTGGAATTGATTATACTTGCTCTTGCTATCGCTCTGAGCCATAAAAATCAGCTTAAATTAGAAAATAAATTATCATTGACACTATTAATAATTATTTACTATAATTAAATCAGTCGTCTAAATTTTTAATTTAACCAATTCGCAAGCAAATTGCTGAGCGAACCAAGAAAGGAGGTGGAAAAATGAAAAAATTAAGCCTTTTAACAACCACCGCAGTCGTTTTCGCCCTGTCCGTCTTGCCGACCTTAGCTTTAGAAACCGGCATTGAATACGGCACTTTTACCGGCTTAGGCACCAAAGATTTGCGCGAAGGCGTGATGACGATTGTCAACGTCTTGCTCGGCTTTTTGGGCATTTTGTCAATTATCATCATCTTGTGGGGTGGCTTCCGTTGGCTGACTTCAGGCGGAAATGAAGAAAAAGTCGGTGAAGCGAAAAAAATTATTACGGCTGGCATCATCGGTTTAGTCATTATCTTTACCGCTTATGCCATTGCCACTTTTGTCGTCCAGCAGTTAATTTCCGCCACCGGCGCCGGCTAATCCTGATTTGGTTTTATTTCTTCCTTAAATTCTGTCAACAAAGTGGGGAGACTCCGTCTTTTAGTTTGGTGGGGTCTCCCCTTTTAGGATGAACCCGACCCCGGTCGCCTTAGGCAACCGCGGGGTATCAGGGCGGGCTCTAATGTAAGGTGTCGGCTCCGCCGAGACTTTTTCTCACATTGGCCTTCATCCCCAATCCGCCAACTGGCGGACTGGGGTATTCGGCCAGCAATATTATAAAATTTCAAAATGAAATTAGTTTTTAAAAAAAAATTTGTTTCTAAAATAATTCTCTCGGTATTTTTTTTCGCCCTGCCCTCAATTATTTTCGCTGAATCAGGCGTAAGTATTGTCAGTGAAAACTTGCAAGAAACCGCTACCGGCGCGGGCATTGATCCAAATCGCATTAATTTACCGACGATTCTAGGCGCCACCGTCAATTATTTATTTGGCATTATTGGGGTGGTTTTTTTTATTGTAATGTTGACTGGCGGCTTGCACTGGATGATGGCCGGCGGCCAAGAAGAAAAAGTCAAGGCAGGCAAAGAATTAATTATCTGGGGCATCAATGGTATTATTATCATCTTTTTCGCTTACGCTTTAGTCTATATCATTTTAGCCGCCCTTAAAGGCGCGACGGGTTAAATTAATTTATTCTGCAAATCCGCCGAATACCCTGCAGTCTCTGCCGCAGGGATGAGGCGGAGTCAATAATAAAATCTGTGAGCGAGCGGTAGCGAGCGAACACTGATCATAAGAGGATTCCAAAGGAGGATACTCCTTTGGTCGGTGGGCAGGGTCTGATGCCCTGCCCACCGAAACTTTATTCACTTAGTGCATGGCAATAATAACCAAAAAATCAAAAAAAATAATTTTTCCTCTCCTGCTGGCTTTAATTTTTTTATCCTTAGTCACTTTTGCCAATGCCGCCTTAACGGATCAAGAAGAAGTAAAACAAGGTTTAGACATTACCGCGAAAAACGCGCAAATTATTCAGGGGGACGCTGAAGAATGGGACTTAGCCACCATTGTTGGCACCATTATCAATTATCTCTTCGGCGTCATTGCCATTGTCTTTCTGACTTTTATCTTAATCGGCGGCTATCTTTGGATGTCTGCCACCGGCAATGAAGAAGGCATCAAAAAAGCCAAAGCTTTTATTCTAAACAGCATCTTTGGCTTAATGGTTATTTTTTTAGCCTATACTTTAGTTTGGTTAATCCTTAACGCGCTGAAGGCTTCAACCTTGTCTAGCTAGAAAGCTAAAAATGAAAGTGAATAAATCAACCTTAATAGTTTCAGCGGCGCTGGTTAGTTTATTCGGCCTTTCTTTAATTTTTTCGCAAATCAGTTGGGCCAGCACCGCAACCGAAATTATCAACGGCTTTTCCAAAACCGGCGGCGCCGCGGGCTATGACATTAACCCGACATCCGGTGCGCCCAAAAAAGAATTTGTCGCGGCTTGGTCAAATTATATCAACGGCTTTGCGACGATCTTTGGCGCTTTTTTTATGGTCTTAGTCATTTACGGCGGCTGGCTTTGGATGAGCGCGCAGGGCAAAGAAGAACAGGTGGAGCAAGCAAAAAAAATTATTATCGGCGCGGTGATCGGCTTAGCGGTTGTTATCGGCGGTCGGCTGATTGCTGAACTCGTCATCACCTATCTGGGCCAAACCGTTGTATTTTAAAATAATGAAAAAAAATTTAAAAAAAATTTACGCCCAACTAATTGTCTTAGTTTTTGGCTTTTTGACTTTAGTTTCACCTGCTTTCGCCACCGAATCAATCTTTGACCGGATGCTTAAGCCGGCCAAGCGGGCAATTGACGCCGCTTACGGCGGGGACAAAGAAGTAAAAATTGTGGGTGATCCTTTTTTAGGCGGCGTATTTGCGGTCATCAACACTTTACTGACTTTCACTGGAATAATTTTTTTCCTGCTTTTAATTTATGCCGGCTATCTCTGGCTCACGGCCCACGGCCGCGAAGACCAAATTGAAAAATCCAAAAAAATGACGCGGGAAATTGTGGTTGGTTTGATTATTATTGTTTTAGCGCGAATTTTAACTGAACTGATCTTAACCCAAATTGGCCAAGCCGTGGCAGAATGAAATTAGATGCGCGTAAATTAAAAATAAGTTATAATTAAAAAAAGGATTACTCCTTAAATTATGATAAATAAAATCACCATTATTCTTGTATTCTTTGGGGTCTTACTGATTAATCTCAGCTATTTTACCATCCCAGTTTTTGCCGCGGATACGATTACCGACCAAATGATTAAAAATCTTAAAGGCGTAGTTTTGCCTGGCGGCGGCAATAATGCCGACACCAAAGCCCAAACGGTTGTGGGCCGGGTGATTAACGCTTTTTTGGGAATTTTTGGCATTATCTTTTTAATTTTAATGATTTACGGCGGCTATAAATGGCTAATGGCTTCTGGCCGCGAAGAAGAAGTCCAAAAAGCCAAAGATATTATCCGCCAAGCGATTATTGGTTTTATCATTGTTTTATCCGCTTACGCTATTTCTTATTTCGTCACTTTAGCCCTTCAGCAGGCAACCGTTAGATAAGATACGAGAAGTAAGGCATAAAAATTAAAAAATCATAATTTACAATAGCTGATTTAAACAATATTTATGTTAAAGTCTCAAAAAATTTTTGTCATTATTGTTTGTCTTGCTTTTTTTAGTCTTTTTACCGTCAACGTCTTAGCGGAGACGGCCGAACCAACTCTTGATTTAACCAATAAATTAAAAAATGTAGGCGGCGCCGCTGGCTTTAACCAGCCCAGTGAAGAATCCACTCTGCCCGAAATTATTGGTAATATCATTAACGGCTTTTTGTCGCTTTTAGGAATGGTCTTTATGGGCTATATTATTTATGGCGGCTATCTTTGGTTGACGGCCCGCGGCGAAGAAGAAAAAATTGATAAAGCCAAACGGATTATCCGCGGCAGTATTACCGGCATTATTATTGTTTTAGCCGCTTATGCCATTACCGCTTTTGTCGTTGGCCGCTTAGTCCAGACCACGGGCTTTACTTCGCCGGCAACAACTTCAGGTGCAACCGGCGGGTGATAATTTTGATCCATTTGATCAATAATTTAAGTTTAATATCAAATTAGTAAAAATAAAGTTGTGCCAAAGTCTACTAAAAAAAATTTAAAAATGATTTTAAGTTTAATGATTTTTGCTTATCTTGCTTTGCCGGTTTTAAGCTTGGCTCAAATTAACCCTGACCGCAGCAACTTAGAAAATTTTTTAAACCGGGCCGGGACCAATGCCGGTTATGATGTTAGTGTTGGCACTGACGAAGCCGGTTTAGCCAAAGTCGCCGGCCGCATTACCCAAGTCTTTATTTCATTAATTGGCATTGTTTTTATTTCTTACCTGATTTATGCCGGTTATCTCTGGTTGACCGCCGCGGGTGATGAAGAAAAAATCACTAAAGCCAAACGGATTATCCGCTGGAGTATTATTGGTTTAATTATTATTTTAGCCGCGGCGGCGATTTATTTGACTTTAACCAATTATTTAATCGGCCCACGCACGGCCGGCTTTCCCAGCGCCTAAACTTTTATGCCAAAAAAAGTCGCAAAAATTATTTTTCTTCTTACTGTTTTTACTTTTCTGGCTAATGGCGTCTTCGCCGCACCGACCTCAAATCTGCTTGAGGAAAATGCGCGCTCAACTCTCTCCACCCAGGACACAGCTTTTATCGGTGAAGCCGGTTTAGGCACGCGCTTAAGTGCCGGCAAAATTGTTTCTAACATTATTAAAATCTTTTTAGCTTTTCTCGGCGTCATTTTTATTATTTTGATTATTTATGCCGGCTTTACCTGGATGACCGCGACGGGCAGTGAGGAAAAAATTTCCAAGGCCAAACAAATTATGCTTTCCGCCTTTATTGGCGTGGCCATTGTTTTTCTCGCTTATGCCATCACTTTCTTTGTTATTGATAAATTATTAGAAGCGACTCGCGGCGGCACTGGTTTAAAATAGAATATTAAAAAAATTAAGCGAGGCCTAAAACGCCTCACTTTTTTTAATATTTGTCTGCGAGGCCAAGTTCCGCCAAAGGCGGAACGCCGCCCGAACAGTAACAAATATTAACCCCGCACCAAGTTAAAATTCTTATAATCAAAATTTGATAAAACCAGCCGTAGGCGGTCTTCGCGGATATATTTTAATATAAACACCAATAGTGCTAATTAAAATCCTTAAATTTTTTCAAACTAACGAAAAATTTTTATTGTTCGAGTCTGCCTGTGCAGGCAGGCTGGTCGAGAACTATTCCATATTTTTTGAATTAGCGAGCTTTAGCTCGCATGCAAAGAACACAAACTAAAGTTTACTATTCCGTAAAATAACTTCTCGACTCCCTCGACGTCACATCGGGATCGCTCGAAGAATAATTAGTACTGTTGGTATATAAATACATCTTTAAGTTAATTCGCGAACTTCGGTGTGGGGTAAACAAAAAAGGACGAAACGAGTTCGTCCTGAAATCTTGCCCCTGACTTTTAATCGCCGCTCTACTTAAGGAGCGACCATAAAAAAGTCAACGGGCTCGTCATTAATGACCGCCGTGCCGCGCTCACGGCTGACGGTAATGTCTTTGTAGCGGTAGGGATAATTTGCTCCGGCTTGATAAATCTCCACCCAATACGTGCCG
This sequence comes from Candidatus Buchananbacteria bacterium RIFCSPHIGHO2_02_FULL_39_17, assembly GCA_001817425.1. Taxonomy (GTDB): domain Bacteria; phylum Patescibacteriota; class Patescibacteriia; order Buchananbacterales; family UBA6539; genus HO2-39-17. Next base: position 10,518 of record MHII01000022.1, read on the forward strand.
GGTGGCAATTCAGCGGTTACGGCGGCTTTGGCCGGCACATCAACTAATAATGACCGGCGACCCTTAATGAAAAAGGTCACCGCCTCCTTTCGTTGATTCACTAACTGCCCGGTCCGATAATTGGCTGGTTTTCGCCTTGGTGCCATTGGGTTAACCATACCATTGCCACCCTCCGCCAAATCTCTTTTCTGGGCATCAAGCTGGGTCTTGTTCGCCTCCCTTCCCGCCATGATCTGGTCACGGGAGGCGCGATAAACGCCGGGGTCCACCGCATACGGCCCAAGAGCAGCACAACCCGCCAACATCGTAACCAAAAGGCCGCAAAACAACCAAGGTAATGTTTTCATCTTTTTCCTCCTCCGCCAATTAGCGGGTTTTTGTGGTTAAATTACTTTTCCAAACTTAACTTTATATCATAGCATTTTTTGATAACCTTGTCAACACCAAACATTCAAAAATTATATTCTTTCCAAAAATGAAAAAATGATGTTACAATATATATAGTAGGTCGGTTTTATTCTAAAATTTTAAAAATAATTACATTCTTATGAAAAAAGTATTTCCGCTTATTTTGGGGCTCACTTTGGCACTTCATCTTTTTTCCGCCAGCTTAACCTGGCCGGTTTTTGCCGCCAGTGAAATCCCGGATTTAATTAATGAGCAGCTTGATCCAATTGGTGATGTTTATGGCCAAGACCAAGTTGATCCGAACGCCCTATCCCGAACCATTGCCGAAGTTATTCGGGTGATTTTAGGCTTTTTGGGTGTCATTTTTCTAGTGCTAATTTTATACGCTGGCTTTATGTGGATGACTTCTGCTGGTAATGACGAAAAAATTGCGACCGCCAAAAAAACCATGGTCGCCGCCATTATTGGCGCCGCCATTGTTCTCTTGGCTTTTGCGATTACCTCTTTTGTCATCACTAAGTTGTTTGAAGCCACGGCCGCGGCTGGCTAAAAATTTAATTTAAGATTTTAACACCCCACTTTCTCAAACTAAAAAGCGAAGGTGGGGTTTTAAATAATGATTAATAAAACGCTTAAGGTTTTAAAAAACCATAACCATTGGCTAGTTCTTTTAGTGACGGTTTTTTATTTTGCCTTTTTTTCTTTTACCAGCTTCTGGAAATATTACAATTTTTTCTATAATGCTTTAGACTTAGCCATTATTAATCAGATATTTTATAATTCAACCCTTGGTAATTTTTTTGCTTCCAGTATTCATCCACCAAGCTACTTGGGTGATCACTTTAGCCCAATTTTAATTTTACTCCTCCCGGTTTATTTAATTTTTCGCCAGCCGTCAACGCTTTTGCTTTTCCAAACCGCCTTTTTAGCTTTAAGCGTCTGGCCGCTTTATTTAATCGCTAAAAATGTTTTAACTAAAAACTGGGCGATAATAATCAGTTTAGCTTGGTTAGCAAATCCATTCGTTCATAACGTCAACTTATTTGAATTTAGTTTTTTACCTTTAGCGATTTTTTTTATTTTTTGGACATTCTATTTTTACCAGCAAGAAAAAAATCTGCTTTTCTTGCTTTTTTCCTTGCTGGCTTTATTGGTGCGAGAAGATGTTGCCTTAGTCATCCTAATGTTTGGCGTTTTAGCTTTAATTGAAAGAAAAAATTGGCGCTATATTTTTTGGCCAATTTTTATGGCCTTAACCTATTTCATTTTTGCTCTGAAATTAACCAGTGTTTTTGCTCCTAACCAAAGTTATAAATTTTTAATCTACTATGCTTGGCTTGGTAATTCTTTGCCGGAAATTTTAAAAAAATTGCTTTTTGAGCCTTGGCTAATAATTAAACACCTTTTAAGGTTTAACAGTTTTGAATTTATTTTAGGGTTGCTTTTGCCCACTGGCTGGCTGGCAATTATTGGTTTTAAGTATTTACTTCTTGGCTTAGCGGTATTTTTGCAATTAGCCCTGCGCCAGTCTGGCGCTTCGGCCACTTTATTAGAAACCTATTATCCAAGCCTGCTTCTGCCAGTAGTTTTTGTCGCACTAATTTTTTCGCTAAAAAAAATAACTGACTTAAAATCAAGGGATGTCAAAAACTTGCTTATGATCATTTTTTTTAGCGCGATTATTTATTCTTTTTTCACTTTAAGTCCAACCCTTAACATTTTTAAAAAAATTTTCCAGACAGGGTGGGGCGTTGAATTAGCCCAGGCGCCACAAATATTAATAAAAAAAATTCCTAGTCAAGCGCCCGTCGCGGCCAGCTATTCTTTAATTACGAATCTTTCTTCTCGTCCTAAAATTTATTCTCTAAATTATATTTTTTTGGGCCAGCAACAGTTTTTAAATAAAAATTATTTCTTACCAGCCGACGCTCAATATTTATTAGTTGATTTTTCCGACCTCTTGACCTATCAGCTCCAATACGGCAATAATCCATTTTACCAAAAACAATTTGAACTCGCCCAAACCAATTGGCCAAAAATTTTTGAAAATTTTGGTTTAGTTGCCATCCAAAATAATTATAGCTTATGGCAAAAAGGTGAAAAAAATCAATTTGATTTAGTAAAAAAATTGACTGTCCAGCCCAACATTGCTTGGCCTAAGGAAATTAACTTAAATGAAAAAATTAAATATCTGGGTTTTAATAAAAATGATAATCGGTATGAGCTCTTTTGGGGAATAAATAAACCAATTAAAAATTATTACCTTGAAATTAAATTAATTAATCAAGATACGGCAATTGAAACGAGGCTTTATCCTTTTGCCTATGGCTGGTTGGCGGGCAATAATGATGATCAAAAACAGTTAATTCAAACTAATTATTGGTTTTCTTGGTCAAAAAAAATTCCCCCGGGGGATTATGAATTAATTGTCAGATTGGTGGAAATAATTTCCGGGGGGATAGAAATTGATGAGACTCGTTCAACCAAACCAGTGCTTGATAAAAAAATAGAGCTTGGCCCAGAGCTTAATCTTGGCTTAATTAACCTTTAAGACCTGATAAATTTGGGCGTCGCGGTTTTGATAAACGAATTTTAAGTAATTTTTATCTGCTGGGTTAAAAAATCCGGTTTTTTTAATTCCCTGATTAAAAAATAAATAATCAATGCCTTGTTTTTTTAAAAAAGTCAATCGCTTTTCTGAATTATTATCAGCCGCAAAAAACCAGTCGGCATAAAGCCTTTTAACGCCATAATCAATAGTTTCAATGCCATGAGCGACAAAAACCGGCTGTTGAGAAAAACCGGGAATAAATAAGCTGGTGTTAACATCGCTTAAAACTAACGAACCGGCCGGGAGTTCGTTTAATTTTTTTAAGGCAAAAACTAAATCCTCTGACAAATAAAAATAATTTTTCACCGCTTCCGGCTGAATAATAAAATAGTATAAGTCACGGGTTAAATTAAAAAGGTTGGAGATGGCAAAAAATAAAATGAAAAGGAAAAATAATAAAAAATTATTATTTAAAAATTTAAATTTAGCCGTGTCTTTAAAACTATAAAGCCCAACCACGGCAAAAATGACTAACGGCAAATGAATGCCTTGTAAATACCGGCTTTGAAACTGGTTAGGTAAAATTATGAGCAAAATTGCCACGAGCAACAAGCAAGCTAAAAAAAGGTAATAATGATTAAACTTTCTTTTTTTAAACAAATAAATCATCCCCCAAGCGGCCAGTGGCCATAAAAAACCATAACCAATTAAAATAAAAATGAAATTTGGCGCTAAGGTAATATTTTGCAGGGCCCGTTGGCGAATAACTTCGCTCGTGGCAATCAGCCAAAAATGGTAATAAATTGAAGGCAGTGACAGTAAAATTAACAATAAAAAATGGCTAACCTCAAACCAAAGAATCTTTTTTGCCTTAAAAATTAAAATGGTTAGATAAAAAAACAGAGTGCCAAAAATAAGCGGGATATAAAAGGGGTGAAAATTAAAATAAATTGCGGCCAAAATTCCAGCACCAAAACTATAACGAAATTGTTTTTTCTCAAACGCCAAAAGCATCAGTAAAAATATCAAAATCATCAAAATTAATGAAGCAATAAAATGTGGCGTTTTATAAAGGCTTAAAAAAGTAATTGATTCCGGAACCCAAATGTCGTTAGGCGTGCCAAAGCCGGGCTGACCGGAAAAATCAAGCAGCGAAAATGGGGCGATAAAATAAGCACCGACCCCAGCGCTAAATAATAAAAAAATTAAGGCCAGTTTTCTTTCTTTAGACTCGCGAAAAAATAAAGTGAAAAAAATATAAACCGCGACCACAAAAACCGGGGTTAAAAACAGCCGGATAAAATGAAAGCTAAAAATTACCGACCAATTAAATATTTTGGCCAAATTGCCAACTAAAAACCAAAAAATGTTAAACATGGCTGTTTCCTGAAATTCAGCCGTGAATAAATCTTTAACCAACACGGAACCATTTTTCACCTGATTAATATAAGAATAATAAATCGGATTATCCCCGGGCGTTAAGCTATCTAAACCATTATAACCAGTGCCCGCTGGTGCCATAAAATAACCAATCAGATAAGGCAAGCCGGTTAGAATGATCATTAAAACCGACATTAAAGCAACAAATTGCCATTCACGTCTTGTCACTGAATTAATTAATTCTTTCATAGAGATGGCTTAATTCTAAATTATTAATTTTGAATTTTGAATCAATTTCGAATATTTGAATATTAAAAAATTGAATCAAAATTAAAAATTCAAAATTAATATATTATTTTGTCGTCACTTGATAAATCCCGACTCCGGCTCGTTGATAAACTTCTTTTAAATAATCTTTAACCGTCGGCTGATAGTCACCTATTTTTTTCTCTTCATCACCGTAAAAAATATAATTAATGCGTCGCTCGCGCAAAAATTCAAGTTCTCGTTCGCGACTCAAGCGATTGGCAAAAAAATCGTTGACTTCCTTTTTTTTATCAATGTAACCCGGGGTTTCCACGGCGTGACCAACATAACTTGTCCGCAACGCGTAAGCCGGCAAAACATTGCCGGTTTTAACGGCAGATAAAATAATGCTTGACGGCGCCACATTATCTTTTAGCCAAAGAAATGACTGATAAATATCTAAATCAAGATAAGATAGCTCCCGCCCTTGTTCGTAAACCATCAGGTCGGCCGCCAGAACAAAAATGGTTGAGGGCAAAAAAATTAAGCCAGCGATGACGCCAAAAATAAACTGATTTTTTTTAAAAGTTAACTGGCAGCGTTCATAAAAATAAAAAATGGCAAAAAGAGTCAAAATGCCTAAGGGCAAATGAAAGCCGAGTCCAGTCCGGCGCTGATAATTAATCGGCGCATACAAAATTAATAACTGGCCGATAATCCAAATAATCAAAAATATATATTTATTTTCAGTAATTTTTTTGGTTTTAACTAAAAAATAAATGCCAATAATCGTGCCGACCAGCAACCCGCCGAACGAAAAAACGGTTAAATATAAAGGGGTGGTCGGATTAATATTTTGCCTAATCCTTTGCCCGGTCAGCCAATCGGTTTGCCAAAGCCAAAAATAATAAAAAATTGCCGGCAAGCTTAAAAACAAAAACGTCAAAAAGAATTTTAGCCCGGGCCAAAAAAATTTCTGGTCTTTGATAAACAACAAAAGAAAAAAAGTGGCTAAAATCAAAAAAACTTTAATCACTTGAAAGGGATGAATCAAAAATAAGACTGCCCCAAAAACCCCGGACCAAAGGGCGTAGGAATATTTTTTTGTTTCACTAAATAAAATGGCGAGAAAAAAAATTAAAAAAAGAAAAATCGCGGACAAAATAAAATGGGGCGAAGTATAAAGCAAATAAAAATTATTAAGATCCGGCACCCATAAGTCCATGGGCCAACGAAAGCTACCATTAAAATAATTAAATGGATATTTAACCAGCCGATATAAAAAAATAGTGCCTAGTCCGGAAGAAAAAATTAAAAAAATAAAACTCAATCGCCGCTGCTTTTCTTTAAAGTAATAACTGATTACTAAATACAAAAGAGCTAAAAAAATTGGGATAAGCAAAAGGCGAAAAAGCTGAAAAGCGGCTAAAACCGGCAGCTTAAAAAAACGGGCCAATAAACCAGCCGCTAACCACTCGGGACGAAAAATTGCCTGGTGATCAACAGGTGCGAATAAATCACGGAAAAAAATCTTGCCGGCTTTGGCTTGATTAATAAAAGAATAATAAACAAACCAATCATCAGCCGAAACAAAATGCATCCCGGTAAAAACCTGCCCCGCTGGGGTCACCAGCCAGCCGTAAATAATTGGGATCGAAGTTAAAATTATTAAAATTAAGCTAACCAAAGCAACAAATCGCCATTGCCCCAAAGAAATTGATTTAAAAATTTGGCCAAAAGTCATTTTTTCAGGCGTAAAATTAAAACTTTCCAAAAACTCTCAAAAATTATTTTAAAATTAAATTTTGATTGCCCGCTGGCACGCTCCACAAAAATTATCGGAATTTCTTTGATCCTAAAACCAGCCTGATGGGCCAAATAAGTTATCTCAATTTGAAAATTATAACCCACGGAACTTAGTTGATCTAAATTAATCTTTTCTAAAACCAGCCGGCGGAAACACTTAAAACCGCCGGTTAAATCATGGTAAGGTAAATCTAAGACAAACCGAGCGTAAATATTGCCAAAACGACTAATCAACCGCCTTAAAATTCCCCAATTACTCACCCCGCCTCCTTTAAGATAGCGTGAACCTAAAATCAGATCAGCGTTATTGATCGCCTTTAAAAACTCCGGCAAATAAGATGGTTGATGAGACAAATCCGCGTCCATTTCAAAAATATAATCCGCACCCGACGCCAAGGCTATCTTAAATCCAGCAACATAGGCCAGCCCTAATCCCTGCTTTTCGGCGCGGGATAAAACCGAAAGGTTTGAGTAAACCCTCCGAAGCTTTTTTGCCAATTCACCGGTGCCATCTGGTGAATTATCATCAACAATTAAAACGTTTACCCCATCAATGGCTAAAGAAAAAATCTGGCTTAGCAATTTTTCTAAATTAGCTTTTTCGTTATAGGTTGGGATAACAATAAAAATTTTTTGCATCGCTAAATTGACTTTTTAAATTTTAGATTTTTTTTCAGCCGCCAGCGATCCAATTGATATAAAATCATAATTTTTAAAATATCCATGCCGTATTTAACACTGCGCCAAAAATTAATAGAAGAGGCGTCTTTAAAATATTTTGTCGTAATTGGAATTTCTTTAATTTTAAAATCATTGGCAACGAGCTGAACAATAATTTCAGTGTCAAAAACAAAATCATCAGAATTAAGAGCAAATGGCACCGTCTCTAAAACTTTTTTACTATAAGCGCGAAAACCAGAATGATATTCGGTTAAATTAATGCCTAAAAACCAATTTTCAATTTTCGTTAAAACTTTATTGGCCAAATATTTCCAAAAAGGCATGCCCCCTTTAAGCGCTTGACCGGGCCAGATCATCCGCGAACCAAAACAAGCATCACACTCACCACTAATAATCGGCGTTAAAATTTGAGGGATAAATTGAGGATCATATTGATGATCCGGATGAACCATCACGACGATATCAGCCTCGGCCGCTAAGGCTTTTTGATAACAAGTCTTTTGATTGCCGCCGTATCCTAAATTATTTTGATGCCTAAAAATTTTTAAGCCCAAACTCTTGGCCAAATCAGCCGTGCCATCACTGCTCGCATCATCAACTAAAATAATTTCATCAATCAAATTTTTGGGAATATCCGCCAAAGTCGCCGTCAGGGTTTTAGCGGCATTATAAGCCGGTAAAACCGCGATTATTTTTTGCTGATGATTAAATTCATTCATCATAATCAATTTTTCTCCTCACCCTTGGCCAAACAATCGTAAATTATCACCCCATTTTTTCCAATCATGAGGCAGTTTTTATTATAAGTGAAGCAGCTAAATAATTCAAAGAATTTATCCGAAGCTCGCTCGCCGAAAAAAAAGCCACCAGTCACTTCTGGCGGCACCGAGACTTTGCGAACAAAAATCAAACGTTGGGGATAATTTTTTAAAAATTCGCAGCTTAAAGGCCAAATCGCCTGAACCGGATTTTTGGTGTAAAACATCAGAGGAAACTGTTCGTAGGCTGATAAAATTAGAGTGTCGGCCGAAATATTTTCGCTTTTTAGATAATCAACTAAAGCCTTAATCCAGTCAAAATTATAATCTTGATTAAAAATTAACCCCCAGGTGGAAAATAAAAAAATAAACCAAACAAAAAATAAACCGAACAAAACTAAATTTTTAAAAGCAAAAAAACTGGAAAATATTTGAAAAAAATAATAGGCTAAAAAAATTGTCAAAAAAGGCAAACAGATGACAAAAGCGCGGCTAGCCAAAGATTCCCCAGGCAAAATTAAGGAGATCATAACCGTGCTCAAAACTAAAAAGAAAATTAAATAGAAAAATTTTTCCTTTTGTAAATTTAGTTTAAACTTTTTTTTAGTTAGGTACTGATATAAAAATTTGATGGCCGCTAAAATTAATAAATTTAAGCTGATAAAAAATAGCATTAATAAATTATAGCGAAACCGACTAAAAGCATAAGATGAAACTTGGGAAAACTTAACCCAATAAAGCCAAGGGATAGTCAAAACTAAAAAAACTGCGGCCGAAAGCCAAAAAATTTTATTTTTAAAAATTAAAAAGTTTCGGTTTTCACAAAAATAATAACCGGCAAGAAAGGCAACGAGAGTTAAAAAAATGACAATGTGAGTGTAAAAAAGTAAAATTAAGCCGACGCTTGTCAAAAAAAGAAATTTATCTTTTTTAGTTTTTAAAAAAAGATAAAATAAATAAAGATTTATAATAACCAAAAAAATTTCTAATGAATAATAGCGGGCTTGGCGTTCATAATAAATCGCGGCGTAATTTATGGCATATAAAAAAGCGGCTGATAGACTAAGGCCGATGGAAAAAAATTCTTTCGTTAAAAAAAAGACTAAAATTATTGTTAAAACAGAAATTAAAACTGAGGGCAAGCGGGCGCTAAAATTACTCGCACCTAAAACTTTAAACGATAAAGCCATTAAATAATAAGGCAACCAGCCTTTATTTTTTTCATAACGTGAACCAAAAAAATTAGTGGATTGATATTGGTATTTTCCCCCGTCAGCTAAAAAAATAAGTTTATTTTCATATAAAGTTTCGCCTCGAAACTCACTATGGGGATACCCTTGATCTAAAATCTGAAAAGCGTAAATCGCGCTTTCCGCTTCGTCTTGCCACAAATAAGGCTCACTTAAATTCCGAATTCTAAGAAAAAACCCGAAAAAAATAATCAGTAAGAGAATCAACCACCCGCCTTTTTTCATAATTTTAGCCGCGGCTTAATTTTTATAATTTCCCGCCAATAGTTAAGCCCAAGAGAAATAACTTTAACCCGAGATTTGTCTTGGCCTTCTCTAAAATCTTGCCAACAAACCGGGATTTCTTTAAAGCGATAGCCTTTTTTTTCCGCTAAAAGTACGAGCTCAGAATCAAAAAACCAGTTCTGATTTTCCACTAAGGGCAAAAGTTGATTTTTCACCCGATGATTAATCGCTTTAAAGCCACAAGGAGTATCGCTAATTTTTGAGCCCAAAAAAAATTTAATTAATAAATGATGAGAATAGGAAATTAGTCTTCGCCCAAGAGCCCTTTTGACGAGGGCATCAGAGTGAAAACGCGAACCAATGACTAAATCATTGCCTTCATTAATGCCTTGAATCAATGCTGGCAAAGCCGAAAGATCGGTCGCTAAGTCTACATCCATAAAACAATAGATGTCGGCATTAAATTTTTGCCAAGCGGCCCTAATCGCGGCCCCCTTGCCGCGCCGGGGGATAAATAAATATTGAAGTTGAGGAAAATCAGCGGCTAAGCGCTGGCCAATACTTGAGGTTTGATCGCTGGAATTATTATCGACCATCACAATTTGCCAATCAATTTTTAAATTTCGTTGGCAATAGTCAAAAATCTTTAAAACATTTTGCTTTAAAATTAGTTCTTCATTATAAACCGGCAGGCTAATTAAAATTTTCATGGTGGGTTTAAATAAAAAAAATAACCTTCTTAAAAACCGAGGGTAAACAAAAATTTTTGCTCATTATTCATCACTTAAACGATAAATCCGACTTTCGTCATCCTCAAAAACTTTTTCAAAATAAATATTGTTCTCCAGGTTTCGGGCCAAGGCAGAATGATCTTTTAAGTCAACAAAAACATAATTAGCGCCAAAAAGTTTTTTTATTTCGGAATAAATATTTTCCGTCCTGGTGCCAGTGGTAATCCCTACCCAACGCTGATATAAGTCTGGATCAGACTCATACATAAAAGTTGGATCAAGCCCCACCAAATAATAATTAAAGTCATTGTGATAAAAAAGAATCGGAAACTCATCCCAATCGCTGTGAAACACCACTTCGCCCGGCAGTGAATTTTGATTGAGCCAAAGGCTGGGGGCTAAAAATTTATCAAAGGCAAAACCGTTTTGGTAAGCCAGTTTTATTGCCTTTAAATCACGGTAAAAAATCGGGGAAAAAGACATTAAAAGCAAGACGGGTAAAATTAAAATCCAATTTGGCGAAACAAATTTTTCCAATCTCTGCTTGATGGTTGGCCAAAACCAGTTAAGGCTAACGGCGGAAAAAACCACACTCAAAGGAACAAAATACTCAACATAACGCCTTGATTTTAAGGTTAAGGCAAAAAATATTAGGCTTAAGGCCAAAAAAAACCAAGCGTTTAAACTTTGTTTTTTAAAGCTAAGGGCAAAAATAATCACCGCCAAACTAAACAAAATAAAAAAAGGCGAAGCAGCGGTCATCAGTTCCAACCAACCGTATGGATACCATTCGCCGCCCACATTAATCAAATGCTGATAATTAACAAGGGCGATTTTAAAAGATTGCTGCCAATAAAAATCCGGATTGCGCGGAAAATAAGGGCTAAGTAAAATACCCTCCGTGATCCCCAAAGCCACGCAAAAAATTAAAATTACATTTTGCCAAAAAATTTTTTTTCTTCTTTGCTTAACTAAGGTCCCAGATGATTTAACAAATGTCCACAACCAATTAAAAATAGCATATACCCCGACCACCATTAAAGCCAGCGGCCAGCCACCGTAAAGCCAAACATAAAAAAAGGATAAAAAAACCAAGCTTAAATAATGCCGATGAATAATTAAATAAATTAGTAAGATTAAAAAAATTAAAACTAAGCCCTGGGCTTTGGCTAAATTAAGACGAAAAATAAAAGGGTTGATGGTTAATAAAAATAACGCATACCAAAATGCGCCTTTAACTAAAAATTGACGGAGCAACCAATAAACTAATAAAATCGTTAAGCTGGCAAATAAAATGGTCGCAATTTTTAAGCCAATGAGGGGTGGAAAAACTTTAACAAACGGGATTAAAATTAAATGGTATAAAAAATGATGGTCCGTAAAATTATAGCGCAAGGTTGTTTGCGACAACCAAGGAAATTCGGTCAGGGCCCCGCGGCTCGCTAACACCTGAGCCATTTTCGCATGATAAAAAGAATCGGGGTCAGCGAAAGTTTGGTCAAACGCCAGATAAGTAAAAAGGCTTAGGGCACTGGCAAAAATAATTAAGGACAAAAGCCAGGGGGAACGATTGAAAAGATTTACCGCTTGCCGAAATAAACGCATACCACATTAAGAAAGCTTTTTTAATTTGGCTTTAAAAAAATCAACATAGGGTATTGAGGCAGGATTAATCTGGTTTAAAATGGCTAAATAAAAACTGACATAGCCGCTTAAACTCAAACCCTCTAAAATTTGCTCTAAGCTATTTGTCCCGACAAATTGATAAGAAAAAAATTTAATTTTATTCCTAGCTAAAATTTCTTTGGTAATCTGGAAACGCCGTTGATTTTTTTTAAAATATAATTCTGATTCCAGTAAAATAAACAAAAAATTTTGCCGGTTGGTTTTGGGTAAAATTAACCCCTCTAAAAGATGATGATTAAGCTCCGGCAAAATAAAATAATTGGCAAAGGTTTTAGCATTTTCATTTAGCTGATTGGCAAAAACATGAGCATTGCCGGCCAAAAATTCGCTGGCAATTATAACTGGCAACCGTTCTCTCAAAGCCAGGGCTAATTTTTTAGTTTGATTTTTACCGACTAACTGACTGACGCCAAAATCACATTGCCAAGCCTTAAGTTTTTTTAGCGCCAAATTAAATTCATTTTCCGTCAAAGGAATTAATTTAAGCTTAGCCAAAATAGCTAAGAGGGTGCCAAAAGTATAACCAACACCTAAACGAGGTTGACGAGAAGGATTAAAAATCGGTTGGAAAATATAACCGGACACTTGCTGGCTTTTAATTAAAGTCCTGAGTTTGCCACCAGAAGTAATAGCAAAAATTTTGGCTTTTCTTTTGTGAGCTTGACTGATGGTGGCTAACGGCTCTTCGGTGTCACCGGAATAGCTGGAAATTAAATAAAGCGTTTGTTCGTTAACTGTGCCAGGCAAATGATAGCCATTGACGATACTAAAGGGAATTTTTAAATTTTTAAAAAAAAGGGAGCGGACAATGTCCCCGGCCAAAGCCGAACCGCCCATACCACTAAAAACAATCTGTTTAACTTGGCTTAAGCCCGCCGGTATTTTAAAATTTCTTATTTCCTGCCAACTTTGCCGTAGCTGATCCTCTAATAATTCAATTGATTCCAAAACCAATTTAGTATCAATTTTTTTAATTTGCTTTAAGTCATCTAATTGATTCATACCCAGTAGTAGAACTTTGATATTTTAGCATCAAAATTTTTAATAATTTATTTTAATAATTGTTGTTTGGTTAAACGCCTTATTGCCCGGTTGCCGATGTCGCGGTAAGCGACCCAATCAAAGTTTCACTACTGGGCATACCCTCGTAGTATAACATAAATTTAGGTTTTCTGCCATTGAAAAGTCCCCCTAAATTTGTTAAAATATAATAAAAGATCGCCTTTCGATAAACCCGAGGCGATCTGCCAAAATTTTGACTTTTCCCGCCACAATAATCTATTTTAGAAGGTGCCGATGTAAAATCGGCATCCCGACTTTACGTCAGGAAAGGCGGGATCCCGCTGTAGGCGGTGATGAATTTTGACTTTTAAATTTTGAATTTTATTTTTATGTCTGGACACAGTAAGTGGGCTCAAATCCATCGTCAAAAAGGTGCCGCCGATGCCAAGCGCGGCGCTTTATTTACTAAATTAGGCAATGCCATTTCTCTGGCGGTCCGCTTAGGCGGCCCTGATCCAACTACCAACTTTAAATTACGCTTGGCCATTGACCAGGCCAAAACCGCCAATCTGCCTAAAGAGAACGCGGAACGGGCAATTAAACGCGGCGCCGGAGAACTGGCTGGCCAAAAAATTAAAGCTGTCACTTATGAAGGTTTTGGCCCAGAGGGCGTGGCTTTTGTCATCGAGTGTCTAACTGATAACCGCAATCGCACCAGTTCGGCCTTAAAACACCTCTTAACTAAATATAGCGGCAACTTGGGCGGTCCTAATAGCGTGAGTTGGCTTTTTGAGAGTAGGGGCGTGATTAGAATTAAAAAAATTGACGAGGAGCTAGAACTCGCTTTAATTGACGCCGGCGCCAAAGACATTATTAAAGAAGCGGACAACGTTGTTGTCTATACCGCACCCAATGATTTAAAAATGACTAAAGAATTTTTAGAGCAAAAAGGGATTAAAGTTGAATATGCTGAAGTTGAACAAATGGCCAAGGAAAAAAAGATGATCAAGAATGAAGCTAAAAACCAACTGGAAAAACTTTTCTTGGAGCTTGACGACAATGAAGACGTTAATAATTATTACACGAATGCGGAAATTTAGTGAAAAAAAACAAGAAATGAGTAACAAGAAGCCGGTTGTGATTTTGGGGATTGACCCGGGGTTAGCGGATACTGGTTTTGGTGTTATTATAAAGAAAGGCAGCCAACTACAAGTGCTCGATTACGGTAATATTAAAACCAAGGCTAAAACTGACTACCAAATAAGGCTAAAACAAATTTATCGGGGTTTAGATAAATTAATTAAAAAATACCAGCCAGAAATTGTGGGCGTAGAAAAGCTCTTTTTTGCTAAAAATGCTAAAACCGCCTTGGCGGTTGGCCAAGCCCGCGGCGTTGCCTTGCTGGCCATTGGAAAAAATCAGCTAACTTTACATGAGTTCACTCCTTTGCAAGTCAAGTTGGCTTTAACCGCTTATGGCCAAGCCTCAAAAAAGCAAGTCCAGCAAATGGTTAAAGTTATTTTGGGGTTAAAGGAAATACCTAAGCCCGACGACGCGGCTGATGCCTTAGCCGTTGCCATTTGCTGCGCCCATTCGGTCGCCGCCGGCGACCTCAAAGTCAAAAGTTAAAATTCAAAAATCAAAATTATGGAGTCCCGTCGTTGGCCAACGACGGGACGAAATAATTACCGAATTTTTGACTTTCCCTACCACAATAATCTATTTTAGAAGGTGCCGATGTAAAATCGGCATCCCGATTAACCACTAAATATGTTAATCAGATAAAAAAATGAACCCGACCCCGCTCTAAAGAGCGGGGTATCAGGGCGGGTTCTAATGTCCCGATGCTTCGGTCGGGATCCCGACTTTTTAATTCTTTTGAAGAACAGTGCGTCGGGACAAGGTGTCGGCTCCGCCGAGACTTTTTCTCACACTGGCTTTCATCCCCCTGGCTTTTAAGCCAGGGGGATGAAAGCCAGCAACATTATAAATAACTCTATGACTAAATCCGAAATAAGAAAAGATTATATCCAAGAAAAATATGTCATTATCGCGCCTAAGCGCGGTCAGCGGCCAGATGATGTAAGCCATAAGGAACAACAAACAACCATCCCGAAAGCCAGCTGCGTTTTTTGTCCAGCCAGGGTTGATCGAGACAATAAAATTTTACTTACCGCCAAAGAAACCAAAGAAAAAAATGAGCCGTGGGCAATTAAAGTCATTGCCAATAAATTCCCCACGGTCAGTCCAGCTAATCCTAGAGCCTATGGCCGACAAGAGGTCGTGATTGAAACCCCGGACCATTTAAAAGAGGTGGAAGAGCTAACCACCGAGCGCGTGGCTGAAATTTTTAAAGTCTATGCCAAGCGGACTAAAATAATTTCCCGGGATAAAAAAATTGAATATATTTTAATTTTTAAAAATAACGGCGGCAAGGCCGGAGCATCGCTACAGCATGCTCATTCTCAAATTTTTGCCACAGAATTTTTGCCCCCACACCTAAAAGATAAATCCCAACGGGTTTTGGCTTATAAACTTAAAAATGGCTCTTGCGTTTATTGTGACGTGATTAAAAAAGAAAAGCGCGGTCCGCGCCTGGTTGCTCAAGATGAAAATGTTATTGCCTTTTGCCCTTGGGCGCCAATGCATAATCATGAAATTTGGCTTATGCCCAAAAAACACTTAGACAATATTACGGTTCTAACCACTGAAGAACAGACCAGCTTTGCCAAAATACTTAAAAAAATCCTGAAAAAAATTAATCAGCTGAATTTGCCTTATAATTACTACTTCCACCAAGTCATCCGTGATAAAGACCAGCATTTATATATGAAAGTTACGCCTCGTGGTAGCGTTTGGGCAGGCGTAGAAATCGGCTCGGGCTTAATCATTAACCCAATCTCGCCCGAAGAATCAGCAAAATTTTATCGAAAATAAAAAAGCCCCGCCTTTGCCTTTGGCAAAGGCGGGGCTACCAAAATTTTTCATTTTTAGATTTCAATTTTAATCATGCCTATCCCTGGTTTATCAACTAAAACTAGTACAACACAAAACTGGCGTCGCCATATTTCGGCTTCACGCCGGCGGCACCAAGCATCTTTTAACCAACGGGGTTATTTGAGCGGACCCAAAAAAAAGTGGCCAAAAAAAATTTTTAAGTCTCTTTTAATTTTGGCTGGCTTGGGATTGAGCGCCTTTGGTTTAATTAGTATTTTTCTTTTGGGTTTAGTGGCAAAGGACCTGCCTAACCCCAATCGCATTATTGACCGGTCGTTAGCCTTAAGCACCAAAATTTATGACCGAACAGGTGAGACGGTTTTATATGACGTTCATGGCGCCGAAAAACGAAGCGTGGTGGAATTAAGCGATATCCCCGAATTTGTTAAACAAGCCACTTTAATCGCGGAGGATAAAAAGTTTTACGAACATAAAGGAGTGCGCTTCACCAGCATTATTCGTTCGGTGCTGGTTAATTTATTACGGGGCAGTAAAGCCCAGGGCGGCTCCACCCTAACCCAGCAGCTCGTTAAAAATGCGATTTTAAGCCCGGAGAAAACCTATAGCCGAAAAATTAAAGAAATTATTTTAGCTTATCAAATTGAAAAAAAGTTTTCCAAAGATGAAATTTTAAAAATGTATTTCAATGAAATCCCGTATGGCTCAACGGCTTATGGGATTGAAGCCGCCACCCAAACTTATTTTGGTAAAAGCGTCAAAAACATCAATTTGGCCGAAGCGACAATTTTAGCCGCCTTGCCTAAAGCCCCGACCTATTATTCGCCTTACGGCAGCCACCAAGATGAACTTTTCGCCCGCCAGCGCTATATTTTAGAGGGTCTAGCCGAAGCCGGCTATATCACCCAGGAAGACGCCGAAAAAACGGCCAAGGAAAAAGTTGAGTTCACGAAGGCCCGGGAAAATATTATTGCCCCGCATTTTGTGATGTATGTTAAAGAATATCTCACTCAAAAATTTGGTGACTTGGCGGTAGAGCAAGGGGGACTAAAAGTAATTACCACCTTAGATTTATACAAACAAAAAATTGCCGAAGAAGTCTTAACTAAACAGGCGGAAAAAAATTTACAATGGAACGCAAGTAACGCCGCCTTAGTTTCCCTTGACCCAAAAACTGGTCAAATTTTAGCTCTGGTTGGTTCAAAAGATTTTTTTGATGAAAAAATTGACGGCCAAGTTAATGTCGTCATTCGTCCTCGTCAGCCCGGCTCATCGTTTAAACCAATTGTTTATGCGGCGGCTTTTAAAAAAGGTTATACGCCGCAAACCGTCTTAAATGACGTGGTCACTAATTTTATTAATTACGACGGCAAAAACTATGAGCCAAAAAATTATGACCTAAAAGAGCATGGCCCGGTGACCATGGCCAAGGCTTTGGCTGGTTCACTTAATATCCCAGCGGTAAAGACTATTTATCTCGCTGGTGTGGATAATGTTTTAGCTTTAGCGGAAAAATTAGGCTATACCACCTTTGCCGACAAAAGCCGCTTTGGTTTATCATTGGTCTTGGGCGGCGGTGAAGTCAAGCTTTTGGAGCACACTAACGCCTTCGCGGTTTTTGCCCGCGAAGGCGAATACCATCCGCCAGCCGCCATCTTAGAAGTTCGAGACAAAGACGGCAATCTTTTGGAAGAATACAAAAAAACGGAAAAAAAGGTTTTAGAAACAGAAATTGCTCGGCAAATAAACCAGATTTTGTCTGATAATTCACTGCGCGCCTATATTTTCGGCGAACAAAACTATTTA
Organism: Candidatus Buchananbacteria bacterium RIFCSPHIGHO2_02_FULL_39_17; assembly: GCA_001817425.1. GTDB lineage: Bacteria > Patescibacteriota > Patescibacteriia > Buchananbacterales > UBA6539 > HO2-39-17. The sequence goes on from MHII01000022.1 coordinate 28,003, forward strand.
ACTTTAGGCGACCGCCCAGTCGCAGCAAAAACCGGCACCACGAATGACTATCATGACGCTTGGACGATTGGCTATACGCCGTCACTGGTGACTGGAGTTTGGGTTGGCAACAGCAACAATAAAGAAATGAAGCGCGGCGCTGACGGCAGCGTGGTCGCGGCGCCGATTTGGCGTGATTATATGAGTCAAATTTTAGGCGACACCCCGCTTGAGGCCTTTAAGGAGCCGGAGCCAGTGACAACTGACAAACCAGTTTTAAACGGCAGCCTGACCGAGGGCTTAAAAGTTAAAGTTGATAAAATCACAGGTAAATTAGCCACTAATTTAACCCCAGAAAGCCAAACGGAAGAAAGAATTTACCGCCAAATCCATAATATTTTATACTATCTTAATAAAGACGATCCCCAGGGCAACGCTTCGCCTGATTTTTCCGATCCGCAGTATCAACGTTGGGAAGAAGCAGTCCAAAGATGGGCAACAGAAAATAATATTATTGCCCAGGATCCACCAACCGAATATGATGATATTCATACTTTAGCCAATCAGCC
>MHII01000022.1:28559-40895 GCA_001817425.1 Candidatus Buchananbacteria bacterium RIFCSPHIGHO2_02_FULL_39_17
TCAACTCTTAAGAAGCGTCGCCAATCCACCCTTTGATTTAGAGGTTATCCTAACTGACCCTCAAATTAAAAACGGCTTTTACCAATTAAAGGCGGTGGCCTTTGACGACGTTGACAATAACGGCAGTGATCTGCTTGAATTAAATTTTAACTTACCGTAAAAATTATTAATCAAAACCAAAAAAATAAGGCTCCGAAACCGGGAGCCTTGTTGGCATTTTAGATTACAAAGAGCCGTTGGCGCTAAGCGCCGAGAGTCGCTCAAGTAGTCTTTCGCGAAAAAAACCAGGGGAATAGGTATTGACCCAAAGAAACGTAACGCCAATCTTCCTCAAAATATTACTAACATTATGAGGTGACGAGGCGGCAACAACAAATAGCTGGCCAGATAATTTTCCGCCTTCAGCCGCAGCCTGAACCCGCCTAATATTGTTCGCCGCGATTGATTCGCAACTTTCAGCGCCAAGTTCAAGAATAACCTGAACCAATTTTTTTTGGCTTAGCTTAGAAGCGGTAATCAGCACCACTCGCCTCCCCGACAAAAAATTTTTTGTCTGGTTAAGCGGGGTATCATTTTCCGTGTTGGTCACCTCCTCATTAATACCCAACACTCTTTTAACTGTTGGCCACTGGCGATGCATCGCCGCTAAAACTAAATCTGAACGAGAGTCAAGGATTGCCTCAAGGTCGTTGCAATTAACAAGCGCGACAATAACCCCCCGCCCTAACCCCCCAATCGTTTCAATCAGTGAGGTCAAGCAGCGAACTTTCGCCTTAGATAGGCGTGCCACGCGCTCCAACTGTTCTTCAACCAAAATCAGATTAAAATTGTCTGCCAAATCCTTAACTAATTGCCGGACCATCTGTTCTTGCCGCCCGGGCTCAAGTGGTCGCACTGGTTTAGATAAAACCATTGCCGCTTGACTTGCCGTCTGTTCAACCAACTTGCCCAAAAAATTTTCCAGCTGCCCAATGGCAAGTTGCCGGCTGTGAAAACTAGCTTTTGGGTTGACTGCCACCTGATACTGCCCGCGCAAAGCAACCGCTTCACTTCCAAGATTGATAGTGATTTGCCCCCAAGCGGCCTGTGCCTGTTGAGTTAATTCCTGGTCCAAACAATCTTTTTTTATCTCCAGACAAAGTTGAGAAACCAGTAGATTAAGTCGACGCGCCCACGGTTGGAAAAAAAAGAAAACCGGATGTCGTCGGTATAACCGCCAAAGTGCCTGTCTCATCAATCTTGGCGTTATTCCAACCCTGCCTGCCATTAAACCTTGATTGATCAGTTGATTAACATCTCTTAAGCACCCTTGCCAAAAGCCGTAGCCAGCCAAAAGGACCAACAAAGCAAAATAAAGGGTTGGCCAATTTTGGCTAATTTGTCTAAAGACTGATTGCCAAGGATGGTGTCTCAAAAAATAAGAAATGTAAGCCGCCGGCCAAGTCTGACGGATATGGTTGAGCTTGGTTACGACCTGCCCTAAAGCGGCTTGTCGATTCTTCAACCGTTCACTTAACGTTGGTTGAATAAACGTATTGGTCGGTGGCTGCCCCGGCAAACTAACCTTAACTGCCTCTACGCTAAATCCCTGTGGGTCAAGCTCAACTAAACTCTTAGTATACTCCAAAAAGATGACGTAAACTCCAACATAGGAGCGCAACCTCCGGGCTTGCGGTTGGCTCATCTTAAAATCAAACGACTTATATGGCTGGTTGTTGAAGTAAAGATTTTTCTCGCTTGGCGCGCTAAAGTAATCTAAGATCAACTGGAATTTAGCGGCCTGCTGATCAGCCCAAATGATTGCGGCTGGATCGCGGCGAAGGCGATGATAATCTTCTTGTTTGTCTTTGTTGTTGCGAACCATGGTTTGAGGATGGATGGCCAGAATAAACGAAGGGCTACACTCAAATGTTCGAATCATTTTTATTTGCTCACCCTCTATCACAACATCCTCGTAATAAAAGACGATCGATACTGGCTCAAATGAATTCTGTTGCCAATTAATTCGCGACGTTGGAGTCTGTAATTTTCCAATTGGCTGCAGTAAGTCTGCCGTTGAAACCATAATCGTGCTACTCACCCAATTCTTCCCTTCGGTGACTAAATCAACGATCATCTCATTGGGATCATCGCCGGAATCAAAAATATCCCCCACCGTAAGAACAAATTCATTAAAAGGCCCAGCAGGTTGAGAAAACTTATTTTGCCAATAACTAATTAATCCTTGCTGCCAACAAAAAATGGCCGCGCCAAATAAAGACACAATCGCTCCGGCAAAAAACACTTTCCGTTTCATCGCTATTCCTCCTTATCTAATCTCATTACCGATAAATTACCAAATGTCAAAGATCTTGCCCCCCTACTCCTAATTTTGTGTTTTAATCTTAAATAAACCTTGCTAAAAAGTCAACCCCATAGTAGAACTTTGACTGCGTTGCCTACGGCAACAAAAAATATCAAATACATTCAACTAAGTTAAAACAATGAGTGAGTGAATAAAGTTTCGGTGGGCAAGGCATCAGACCTTACTAACCGACCAAAGGAGTATCCTCCTTTGGAATCCTCTTATGATCAGAAGTTCGCTCGCTACCGCTCGCTCACAAATTTTATTATTGACTCCGCCTCATCCCTGCGGCAGAGACCGCAGGGTATTCGGCGGATTTGCATAATAAAGTAAAATGAGCACCATTTTTAAACCACTCTAAAAATTGTCAAAGTTTCACTACGGGGTTGACTAAGGTCTGTAAGGTTCTAATTGAAAATTTTGTACCTAAAAAAGGCTAGATGATTTCTAACCTCTTTTTTATGATTTTAATTTAAATTTTTTTTACTGCTTAATTGGCATAATAATATAAAGATAGTCTGGCTTTTTTTGGCTTGGTTTAATTAGACAAGGGCTACTACTGTCAATAATATTAATTACCACTTCGTCGGTTTCAATGTTTTGCAACCCATCCAATAAATAACGATAGTTAACAACAATGTTATTGTTTTCACCGCTCACCTCTCCTGCTAGTTGCGAGGTGTTCTCCCCTAACTGGCCATTAGTTGAAGAGACGGTGATACCTTTTTTGTCCGCAAAAAATTCAAGACTAACATCATAAATCCCGCTTCGGGCAAAAAGACTGGTTGCTTTTGTGGCATTAACCAATTCCGTAACATTTAACACCGCTGTGGTGTTAAAGGTTTGAGGGATGATTTGCTGATAGTCAGGATATTGCCCTTCCACCAAACGAGAGACTAATTCAATGCTGTTTAAATTAAATAAAATTTGGTTTTCCGCTAAATAAATCTCAACTGTCTCAAGTTCAGAAATTGCCGCTGGATCCTTAAAACTCCCCAAAATTCGCTGCAATTCCTGCAAGGTGCGCGTCGGTACAATAACTTTTTTTTCCGCCGCATTAGATTTTTTATCCAGCCCAACGGATTTTTCCGCCAAACGGTAACTGTCTGTCGCCCCCAAAGTTAAATGGTCTTTGTTAAAATAGAAAAGGACACCATTAATTTCCGGCCGCGACTCGCTCACTGATACGGCAAAAACTACTTGGCTAATAGCTTGGCGTAGAGTCTGATAATCAATAACGTAGGGATTATTTTTACTTAATTGCGGGATTAAAGGAAAATCTGAAGCGGCCTGACCTTTAATTTTAGTTGCATGGTTTTTGCATTTTATACTCAGGATTTGTTCACCATTTTGTGGCGAAATTGTTTCTAAATCAACCCGCTCTTTTGGTAATAGGGCAACATAATCAGCAAAAAGTTTTGATTGAATGGTGAGGTCGCCCTCTTTTTCAATTTTCCCCCGAATCACACAGGTAACGCCAATTTCTAAATTAGTCGCGGAAAGTTTAATTGTATTACCTAAAGCTTGAAATAAAATATTATTCAAAACCGGTAAGGCGGTGTTTTTTGTAGCTAAATGACTAACTACAAAAAGACCTTGGTTTAAGTTTTCCTGCGTGCAAGAAATTTTCATAGTTATTATTATTTTTAATTAAATTAATTTAATTAATAATATTAATAAGCGCGGGGGATAAAGGGATAAGTTTAAAATGGGGTTTAAAATTAAATACTTTTTAATAAAATTTTTTTAAAGAATAGTTGAGATGTTGTGGAAGAAATTTGGGTAGAATTAATCTAAGTTTTTAAACCCAAATTTTATCACCAACTTATTGTTTAGTTATCCTATCTTTTTCAACTAAGTTATCCAGAAATTATTAGAAGTTATCACCAATTTTCACCATTAATTATAAAGTTTTTCTTTAATTAATTTAATGTCCTGGTTAATTTTTTCATCTTCATCAATTTCTCGCGCGATTTTTAGATGAGCGTGCATGGCAGTAGTGTGGTCACGGTTGCCTACTTCTTGACCAATGGTTGGATAAGAAATTTTTAATTCTTCCCTCATTAAAAACATAATAATTTGGCGTGGCAGGGAAAAACTTTTTTTGCGGCAACTACCTAATAAGTCATCAAGTTTTAAATCATAAAATTCCGCGACTAAATTAATGATTTGTTTGGGGGTGACTGAACGTTTGCGCTGAACGGTGGTGAGTGAGGCCAAAAGTTTTTTGACGTTTTCCAAGGCTGGGATGTTGCCGTAAAGTTGGTGGTGGGCAATAATTTTATTTAAAGCTCCTTCAAGCTCACGAATGTTATTTTGAATATTAGCGGCCAGATAAGTGATAATTTCATGATCAAGTGGGTAATTTTTTTCTCGGCACTTGGCCCGCAAAATCGCGGCCCGTGTTTCTAGGTCTGGCGTGGAAATATCAGCAATCATCCCCCATTCAAAGCGAGAAACCAGGCGATTTTCAACGCCCGGGATGGACTTTGGCGGTCGGTCTGAAGTCATCACCACTTGCTTATTAGCCTGATGAAGGTCGTTAAAAGTGTGGAAAAACGCTTCTTGAGTGCCTTCTTTGCCTGACAAAAATTGAACGTCATCGATTAAAAGAACATCAACTGAGCGATAGATTTCCTTAAATCGTTCTGCCCGATTAGTGGAGATTGATTTAATGAAATCATTAGCAAATTTTTCGCAGGAAACATATAACACCCTGCGACCAGAGTTATTTTTTAGAATCTGGTTACCCACCGCTTGGATTAGATGAGTTTTACCTAAGCCAACGCCGCCATAAATAAAAAGCGGGTTGTAAACCTCGCCTGGTTTTTGAACAACTGCTAAGCTTGCGGCGTGGGCCAACTCATTGGCTTTGCCAATAACAAAATTAGTAAAATTATAGCGTGGGTTTAAACCAAATTCATTTAAGGCTGGCGTTTCTGTTGGTTCAATCGTTAGTGTCAGTTTTTCTTCGGGGAGCTGGTCGGTGCCAGACAGTTCGTCGATTTTGGCCTTAGCTTCAACTCGATAGACAATGGCGCGGATTTTATTGTCAGTAATTTTTTGTAGCGCCTTTAGGATAGAAGAGTGATATTTTTTTTCTAGCCAGGCTTTGGTAAAAGTGTTTGGTACGCCAACGATAATGGTGTCATGCTCGTGGCCAGAAATAAAAGTATTTTTAAACCAGGTGGTAAAGTTTGCCCGACTTAAAGTCAGTTCTAATTCGCCTAAGGCTGCTTGCCAAATTTTTTGTTCTTCTTCCATTGTTATGTTAATTATTTTTTTACCTTGTTTTTTAAAGTAAAAAATTTTTAGCGCGATTTTTATTTTTGATTTTTGTAGAATCTGGACGTGAAAGTTATTATAGCACATTAGATTTATCCCTAAAACCCAGGAAAAGTCTTTTAATTGTTGATAAGATGTGTATTGTTTGTGTATAATAATTTACAATTTTTTAACTAATTTTGTCAAGTGTTTTTGCTGTCACAAACCTTTGACGAAATCGCTAAAGATTGATATGATTTAATAAGTAAATTTAAATAAATTAAATAAACAGGCTTGCAAGCGAGCCTGGTTTACTTGCTGGTTTATTATTATGCCTAAACGAACTTATCAACCAAAAAAGCGGCGAGCCCAAAAAAAACACGGTTTTCGCCGGCGGATAAGAACCGTTGGCGGACGAAACATTTTGCGTCGCCGACGGCAAAAAGGGAGAAAGCGGATTTCCCTTTAGGTCCGGGGATATGCTGCCTAAAATTAATCGTTTAACCAAGCAGAGAGATCTGGGCAGAGTCAAAAAGGTCGGCCGCCTTGCTTTTTTTAACCCTTATCGTGTTCGCTTTTTAGCCAATCGGCAATCGGCTAGTCGCTTTACGGTCGTGGCCTCAACCAAAGTGAGTAAAAAAGCCAGTCAGCGCAATCGACTTAAGCGTCAGGTCCGTGAAATTTTGCGTCTTAATTTGCCAAAGATAAAGGGTGGTTATGATTTAATTATTTTTTTAACGCCGATGGCTCTTAATTTTACTTATCAACAGCTCGAGTGTCAGCTTTTAGAGCTTTTAGTTCAACTTCAGCTTTTAAAAAATGACTAAATTAAGTCTTTTGGCACGAACCCTTGTCTTAAGTTTAATTCGGATTTATCAAAAAACCCTTTCTTTTGACTATGGTGTTTTTCGCCACCTCTTCCCTTATGGCTACTGCCGCTTTAGCCCCACTTGTTCGGAATATGGTTATGCCGCGATTGAAAAATACGGCGTGATCAAGGGGGGACTGAAAGCTTTTTGGCGAGTCTTGCGTTGTAACCCTTGGAATAAAGGTGGCCACGATCCTCTTATATAGCTTTTAGCCATTAGTTTTGTAGGGCAAGCCCTAAAAGTTAACAGTCAATAGTCTCGCGTATGCTCCAACTTTTTAATCTAATCCTGTTTCAACCGTTATTTAATCTCCTAATTTTTTTATATAATTTTATTCCTGGGCACGACCTGGGCCTCGCCATTATTATTTTAACGGTTATTATTAAGCTCATCCTTTATCCATTAGCCCAACAATCACTTAAATCGCAAAAAGCCTTGCAAGAGCTTCAGCCAAAACTTGATTCTTTAAAAAAACAGTTTGGCCACGATAAAGAAAAACTGGCCAAAGAGATGATGGTCTTGTATAAGCAGGAAAAGGTTAATCCCCTTTCTTCCTGCTTGCCGCTTTTAATCCAGCTTCCTTTTTTAATTGCCGTTTATCGGGTTTTTGCTTCAGGGCTTGATCCAGAAAATTTAAAATGGCTTTATCCTTTTGTGACTAGCCCCCAGACCATTAACGCGATTTCTTTTGGTTTTTTGGATTTAGCCAAACCAAACTTAGTTTTAGCAGTTTTAACCGGCTTAGCCCAATTTTGGCAGAGCAAAATGTTGATTGTCGGCCGACCGCCCAAAGGCATGAGCGGTGCCAAAGACGAGCAGATGATGGCGATGATGAATAAACAAATGCTTTATTTTATGCCGGTTTTTACGGTATTAATCAGCGTGAGATTGCCCTCCGGCCTTGTTCTTTATTGGTTGGTGATGACGCTTTTAACAATTTTTCAGCAGCATTTTATTTTTAAAAAACTGAAACCAGTCAGCCCGTTAAGCAGCGCCAACTAACTAAAAATATGTTGATTTCTTCAAGCGATTTAATTAATTTGCCGGTTTATACCTCAAACGGCCGACACCTTGGGCGGATCGCTTCTTTTGATTTGAATATTGACGGTCAAACTATTGAAAACTATTATGTCAAAACCGGCTTAATCAAAGGTTTGTGGCACGAGCAACTGATGATTAATCACCGTCAGGTAATTTCTATCAGCAAAGAAAAGATGGTGGTTGAGGATATGGTTTTAAAAGAGTCCGAGGCGGAGTTTAAACCAGTAAGGTTGGCAACGCCGACGGCCAAATAGCTTTAAAACAAGTAAGAATTATTCTTGCTTGTTTTATTTCCGAGCGGAGCGCCGCAAACAAAGAATACCCCGTCCCGCCTTCTGAAATAATGGCGGGACGAAACCTTATTCACTTAAGGGCGTTTTTAATATTTCATTTTAAAACATCCGGTTTTTGCCAACAATAATTTTTAGTTTTTTTGGGGCAATTTCAATTTCCACCGGGGTTTTCATAATTTTTTGGCCGTCGGTGATTACCGGCACTGAACCCTTGCTGCGCACGGCAATTTTTTTAAACGGGATAATGCTTGACAGGGCAGCGGGTTTTTTAAACATTTGCCAAAAGTTAGTTTTTAATGGTTGAATTAAAATTTCCATTAAGCCATCGCGCGGGTTGAAATAATTGGTTTGGCCAGCCGGGCTAACGAAAACCGGACGGAAGTTACAAATGTTTATTTGTTCTTGACCTTGGGGGATGATGCGAAATTGATTTTCACAGTCAATTGTTAATTGGCCGCCATCAATCGTCAGGTTAGATAAAAAATAGGTGTTATTGACTTTGCCCAAATCAATTTTTTCAATAATGCGGGCGGCCAAAACATCGCAGGCGGTTTCCGCGTCCGTGACGCCAAGTATGGACGCTAGTTTATTGTTTGGGCCAGCCGGGATTACTCCTAAAATCACGTCAAATTTCGCTGCCAGATTAATAATTTGAGTCAGAGTTTTATCATTGCCAACAACGACAATGGTTCGGGCGCCATTGCGCACTTCTTCAGCGAGCAATTCATTGACGTTGCGTAATGGCGAGAGGCGAAAAATTTTTCCGCCAATCCCTAAGTCTGTCAGTCGGGTTTCAGTTTTAGCCAAAAACCGGCTGTATTTTTTTGAATTTAAAAATGAATCGTAAAGATACAAATACATAAAAAAATCGGCGTCAAAGTTTCATCTCCGCCGGGATCGGGAAGATTTAAAATAAAAGAAAAAGTTAAATTTTTTCGCCATTAACTGGCAAGATATTTTTCGTTTTTTGTTTTTCGGTCTTTTCCCAATCTTCAATTTTTTCTAGCTTGGCCTTTTTTTCCTCGCCGGCATTGCATTTACCGCTTAAGGAGGCGCCAGCGCTGACCGATAAAACTTTAGTTTTGATATCGCCAAAAACCTTAGCCGTACTCGTTAATTCCAAATTTTCTTTAATTTTAATATTACCCTGAACTTCACCGGCAATCAGGGCATTAGCTGCGGTGATGTTGGCAAAAATTTTTGCCCCCTCGCCGACCCGGAGATTTTTTTCCGTCTTGAGGCTGCCAGAAACCATGCCTTCAACCACCACATCACCGTTGGCGACAAAATTTCCTTCGACCTGGACTGATGGACCGATAATCGTTTCAATTTCGTCACTCCCCATTTCTTTTTTGAACATAGTGTTATGTTTATTCATTAGATAACTACTGATTTATTTTAAGTTTTTTAAAGATAAATGTCAATTTAGAGGTTTTGCTTTTTTTAAACATCTATGCTATCCTTTCTTTGTTATTAATTTTAATTATTTTTCTATGCCAAGAAAAGCTGCTGCTCTTAAGGCCTTAAGGCAAAACCGAAAAAGTTTTTTGCGCCATCAAAAAGTGAGAAGCGATCTAGTCGCTTTGATTAGGCGAGTGCGCAAAGCCATTAGTTTAAAAGACGAGGTTGGTGCGCAAAAATGGTTAAATGAAGCGATTAAACGATTAGATAAAGCCGTGCAAAAAGGCATGATTAAAAAAAATACGGCTGCTCGCCGTAAATCTCGTTTGACGCGGGCCGTCAACGCCTTGAAAAAATAGAAGAACAGTTAATCGAGTTAATTGGGATGTTGCCTCCGCTTTGGTTAACTCGATTAACTTTTAATTACCAGCAAATCAAACAAAACCTCAGGGTCAGTTTGGCTTATTTTTAATTTATAATCAATTTCTAATAAACGTCGGTAAAGTTGCTTAAGTTGGTTTGGTTGGAAAAATTTAATTTGGGCTAAGGTTTTTTTAACGACAAAAGGGTGCAGGCCGAGTTGGTAACTAAGGCGATCCGCGGCATAGCCTAAGCCGTTTTTTTGGCTAAACTCTTTAACTAAAAGTAAATTTTTAAACTGCCAGGTGATTTTGGCTAAAAGTTCAACGGGGTTAGTGCCACTTTTCAGCTGGTCACCAATAAGCTTGGTCGCTAAACTTTTATTTTTTTGGCCTAAGGCGTCAGTGAGTTTGTAGATATCTTCTTCTAATTTAGTTTTAACCAATTCCGAAACCTCGATTAAGCCAACCGCTTTGCCGCGGGCCTGAGCCAATAACTTATCCACCTCAGAATTTAATTGCCAAAGGTCGTCGCCCACCAAGTCGGTTAAAAGTTTTAAAGCATCGGGGTTGATTTTTCCGCCTCGTTTTTTGACTTCACTGGCGGCCCAGCGGAAAACTTCATTTTGGTTTAGCAAATTAAATTCTTGGGCTAACTTTTCTTTTTTTAAAAAATTAAACAGGCCCGGGCTTTTGCCGGCCGCCGGGCGGCTTTTTTTGGTTTTTGGCCTAGTCAGCCCGCCTTCCCAAAAAACAATAATTGTTTCTTGAGGCAAATCTGTTTCTAAAATTTCTAAAATTTCCTTTTGTTTTTTTTGGCCTCGGGGGCTGCCTAAAAGGTTTTCCACAATGACTAATCTTTTTTTAGCCAAGAAAGGGACAGCGAAAACCGCCTGCTTAAATGCGACAGGTTCCAGGTCTTGGCCGCCTAAGGTCTCAATATTTAAAGCAGACTTATCAACTTCCTTGATAAATTTAGCTTTAATTTCCTTTAGTTTTTGCCGGGAACGGAAAGTGTCCGGGCCAAAGAGAAAAAATATCATAATTTTAGTTAATCAAGTTAATCTGACGATCAAGTTAATCTTTAGTCAATGGTATTTTAGCAGATTTTTCAATTAAAAAAAAGCAAGCATCAAATCACGAAAGTGATTTTTTGATGCTTGCGCAACTGGTTATTTAAACGTAAGAACTATTTTGCCCATTGCCAATGACCATCGGGCGTAAAAATAACACGGTGCCACTTACCCTGTGGGTCTTCACGTAAAAGCGGGCAAGTCGGTAGGAACTCGCTGACCATCATTAGAATTTTGTCGTGCGGGATTTTGGTTGGTGGCACGTCAGGGGCGGAAAGCGAGCCATTAAGGATGGCGGCGAGAAATTCTGTAAGATACAAAGGGCAGGCCCAGCCATTTTCATAATAAACCATTCCGGATTGGTCCCAGTCATCAGACTCTCTGTCGGGGCAAGGATAGGACAAGTTTGCTTCGGCCAGACGCAAGGACTTGGCGATTGGCCCTAAATTAAACCGCCATTTGCCCACTACCCCTCTTTTCCCGGTGATTGCATCTTTTCCACCGAGCTGATTTAAGGTACTGGAAAAAATCTGGAAATTACCCGTTGACTGAACAACGATGGTGAGGTCGTAAGGCGGAATAGATTTTTTTTCTCCTTGAATTTTTTTCTTCCGCCAGGTCCGGGTTAATTTGGCCACGGTCACGGCGTCAGAATGAACTAGGATTATTCGGATTTTTTTGCCCATCAGCTGAGCAATGATGGGGTGTTTAATAATCGAAAAGTTATACTGATTTTCCGCCTGATCAATGTCTTGCCGTGCTTGGATTTCATCTGCCAAAATCGTTTGTTCGGCTTGATCAGCCAGAAGACAAAATTCTTGCCACTGGACCAGATCATCTTGGCAGTAAATCTTCACGCCGGTTTTTACACTATCTAAGCTTAAGGCTTCATCAACCGGGTAATTCTGCTTGCTTCGTTCAAAAACGCCATGGAACGCCAGAGTCATAGCTTCCAGCATTTTTTTGGGTTCATCCCGAAAAATAATACCCAACCCCATCATCAGCCGGCGAAGATTATTTCTTTCCTGACAAAGCGTTGTGCCGTAGACATCATTGTTTCTAACGGCTTGATATATGGTGGTTAGCCAAGGGCGCCTTTGCAAGAAATCATATTTGCCACGTACCAAGTCCAAAGAGCAAAGCTCGCACAAAGACTTGTTTTTTGGGCGACCATGCTGATCCCATTCACCGGCAAAGGCGGCGTGACCAACATTAAAGTGGACAATGCCTTTTTCACGAAGTGCCTGCTGCACCTTAATCGGATTCTCGGTTGGCTTTTGCGGAATCCAGGTGGAAACAAATCGCCAGTTTATTTTTCCTCGGGTGATGCCAAGTTGTCGACGAACCCGCTCCATGGTTAACAAAGCATTGAAAAACGGCGCTTCTAGGCTGGAGAAACCTAGCGTAGTGACAATGGTTTGAATCGGGGCAAAGGTTTCCAGAGGCGTTGTAATCGGTGCCGTAGAAAGCCCAACTTCAAGCTGATTTTCCATCGGTTATCTCCCTACTTTTTTCGGGACAAGGTCAAAGAACTTCTTTAAATAGCAACGGGCTACTTAACTTCGGAGTATAGTAGAATTATTTATTTTTGTCAATATATTTTTAATTTTTTAATAAAAAAGCGAATTCAATCTATATTGCCCCACCCCTTGAGTCTTAGGCTTAGCTTGGCTAAAATGAGCCACTATGCTA
>MHII01000023.1:0-8759 GCA_001817425.1 Candidatus Buchananbacteria bacterium RIFCSPHIGHO2_02_FULL_39_17
CGAAACTGCTTGATGTGTTTTTGAACGACGCTTTATCCACAGAAGAATACGCCGCCAAAAAGCAAAGCTTGCTTTCTGAAAAAGTGTCGTTAAATGAAAAAATCACCGACTTTGAGCAAAAAGGGTTATCTTGGCTCGAACCGGCTCGTGAGTTCGTTTTATCTCTTAATCAAGCCGCAAAATTGGTGGAAACGGAAAATAAAAAAGAAATGACAATATTTCTTAAAAATATCGGCTCGAACCACATTTTACAAAACCGCCAACTGATTTTTTCGCCCAAAATTCCCTACGATTTGGTCGCCGAGCGAAGCGAGGCGAACCAACGAAATTTGACTTTTCCTTACTGGTGCGGACGAGAGGACTCGAACCTCCAAGGGTTGCCCCACATGCACCTCAAGCATGCGCGTATACCAAGTTCCGCCACGTCCGCCAGACAGTATTTATATCCAAAAAACTCACCAGCCTGTAAGCCCGTCTGAGCCGGCAAGCGATATTAATCTATTCCAATTAGGCGATTTTTTCTTCTTTTAATCTTTTAGAATAGTCGCGGAGATAGTAAAGTTTTGCTTTGGTAACTTTAGCTTGCTTGACGGGCTCAATTTTAATGACATTGGGCGAATAGAGGGGAAAGATTTTTTCCACGCCCACGCCGTCAGAAATTTTGCGCACAGTGATCGTTGCCCCTGGCTCTAAACCGCGGTGATGAGAAATAATAATTCCTTCATAGATTTGAATTCTTTGTTTTTCGCCTTTCGGCCCCTGCTCACTGATTAATTGGTGAACCCGAACTGTCATGCCTGGTTTAAGCGTCGGTAGCGCTTCTTTTTCAATTTTTTTCTTCGCTAATTTATCTTCATGTTCTGAAGCTTTAGCTTTTTTGTCTTTAGCCATATTTTCAGTTAGTTAGTAAGCAATAAGTCCAGATAAGCCAAGATAAGCAATTATTTGATTAGTAATGGTAAGTGATTTATAAATCTTTATCTGGACTTATCTTGACTTAGTTCTTATCTTGACTGATTAAAATACTTAAAAAATATACTCTAAAATTTGGGAAAAGTCAAGTCTTTTTGCTTTTTACTGATTTCTTTTTTAATGATTACCACCGTTTTATTGATTGTTTGCTGTAATTTACCTTCTTGATTAACTACGATATAATCGTAAACATCTTTATGTTTGAGCCATTCTTCGGTGAATTTTTTCCGGCTTTTAATCCGATTTAAAGAATCCTTACCTCGTTTAATTAATCTTTGCTCTAAAATTTGATAGGACGGCGGCGCCAAAAAAATTGCCGTTGTCTTGGGGAATAATTTTTTTATGGTTTTTACGCCGTGCCAATCAACTTTCCAAAGAATTGGTTTATTTTTTTTAATTAACCGGTGAATTTCGGTTTTAGTGCAGCCGCGATAATCGCCGTAAACAAGCGCCCACTCAATGAAGAGTTTTTGCTTAATTATTTTTTTAAATGTTTTTTTAGTAATAAAATAGTAAGGCCGACCTTGACTTTCACCAGGTCGTTGGGGTCGAGTGGCGGTGGTAATGACCCGATTCAAGCTGATTTTTTTCCGTAAGCCGGCAATCACTGAATCTTCGCCAGCGCCTGATGGTCCGGAAATAATAAAAATTTTACCCCGCACTTTGTTGGCATTGATTTTTGTCATTATTTATATTTAGTAGTTTTTATTGATTAAAAAAGTAAGATTTAAGGTTAGATTAATATTTTATGAAATTACACCTATGCCAACAAAGTGCGGGGCTCATTAACTGTTTTGTCTATTCATAAAATCAGTTAACTCGTTTGGTAATGGTGAAGTAAATTCTTGCCATTGATTGGTTTGGTCATAAAAGCCGATTTTAGTGGAGTGGAGAAAGATTCGGCCCGGATTAACCACTTTAATTTTTCGGCGCAAGAAATGAAAAATTTTTTTTCTGGGCCTATATAATTGGTCGCCCAAGATCGGGTGGCCGATTGCCGAAAAATGAGCCCGGATCTGGTGAGTGCGGCCAGTGAGAATCTGGACAGCAATTAAGGTGTAATCTTTTATATATTCTAAAACTTGGTATTTGGTTTTGGCAACTCGGTCGGCTGGCTTGAATTTGAATTTACCTAAGCGCGGGTGGGCGACAAACTGGCCGTTTCGGCTGCGGCCGATCGGTAAATCAATTTTGCCTTCCCATTGCGCTATTTTACCGTAGACCAAGGCGATATATTCTTTACGAACCAATCTTTTTTTAAATTGTTCTTTAAGATGATAATAGGCTTGCTGGGTTTTGGCGACAATCATAATTCCGGAAACGTCGCGATCAAGCCGATGGATAATACCCTCGCGATATTTTTCTTCGCCGACATCTTTAATGTTCGGGTAATGAGCTAAAAGCCAACTGACCAAAGTGTCGGTTTCATTTTTATCAGTTGGGTGAACCCCGTTATTCCCTGTCCTAAAGGATGAGGCTTCTTTAGAGGAAATTAATTGATTGTCTTCGGTTGTTATATTCCTCGCTGGCCTAATGGTCAAGGTTTCCTTGGGAGTAACGGGGTGAACTAAAAGTCCGCTTGGTTTTTCCAAAATAAGAAAATCATTGTCTTCAAAAATCACTTTTGGCGATAAGTGACCACCCCCTCCTCCCTCCCCCTCCTTTAAGGAGGGGGAGAAAAAAGAGGGGGAGGTGATTTGTTTTTTATCCTCTGTCACGATCGTGATCGTGTCGCTGACTTTCAAGAATTGATGGACTTTGGCCGGCTTATTATTGATTAATACGCCACTGCTCTTAATTAATTTTTTAATCTGCGAACGATTATAATCAGTTAAATTTTGCGTTAGAAATTTATCCAGACGCATTTTCGCCTGACTGGCCGAAACAACAAATTTCATATACTTATAGATATTTTTTAATATATTTTAAGCCAGCGGTTTTAGATTTAACTTTTCCCCGTAGCTGGGCTTCGCGCAGAAGGCCTAAAAGTTTTCCGATTTTTGGGCTGGCGGTAAGCTTAAAAGTTTTCATTAAATCATTGCCATCAACCAAGGGTTTAGGCAAGACATTTTTGGCGCGAGTGGTTTTTTTTATTTTATTAATCCGATTTTTCAGTTTTTTATAATTAGAAAAATCCGGCTGGCCGTTTGGGGGAACGGTCGCTAAAATATCAGCATAAATGGCCATTAAAAGCTCGGTTCCGGGAAAATTAGGATTAAAAAAATATTTTTCAATTGTTGTATCTTTCATTTCGCTAACCGTGTTGCCGGCCAGAATCATATGTTTAGCAATAATTTTTTCCACCACATCAACATTAAGGCCGGTCGAGGCTAATTTTAATTGCTCGCTAATTTCCCGAAATTTTTTGACAGAAACAATTTCATGGCCGCTAAAACGAATTCGATCTTCGTGAGTAATCGTAAAAGGTTTACCCAAATCATGAAAAATTAAACTCCAAATCACTTCGGCGCTGGGTATTTTTTTGTCAAACTCTTTAATCAAAGCGGTTGAATTAAGTTTGGTTAAGGCTAAAATGGTGTGAGTCCAGACATCACCTTCACTGTGCCAATTTTTCGGCTGAGGGCAATTTTTCATTTTCAAAAGTTCAGGGAAAAGATTTTTAATCGCTCCACTTTTGTTTAATAATTCTAAGGCTAAAACCGGATTAGCGCTGAAGGCTCGAGTTAGCTCTTTAGCGATAATTTCATAAGCTACCACTCTTTCGTCAGCTATTTTTTTATTAAGATTTTTAATTTGTTTTTTGATCACTTGCCAAGTCTTTGATTCAATCTGAAAATTCAGTTGGCAGGCAAAGCGGATGGCTCGAAGCATTCGCGAATAATCTTCTTTGAATCTTAATTCCGGTTTGCCGACGGTGCGGATAATTTTTTTATTTAAATCATTCAAACCGCCAAAAGGATCCACTAAGTAATTTTGAGATTTGAGATTTTCCGCCCGAGGCGGATGCGCCTTGGGCGTAGAGATTTGAGATATCTTTATTGCCATGGCGTTGATCGTGAAATCGCGGCGGCTTAAATCGTCTTCAATTTTTAAATTAGCTTTGCTTTGAATTTTGAAATCACGGTAAGCGCCAGAAAAATTAAGCGAATGTTCGGTCCGCGGTAAAGCAATGTCAATTTCTTCGCCCGTCCAGCCCCGCGGCTTAAATTTAAAAACGCCAAATCGCTTGCCCACCAGATCAACTTTGCCGAATTTTTTCAAAAAATTTTCCAAGTCATTTTTATTGACCTCCCGAATGACAAAATCAAAATCTTTAGTCGGGCGATCAAGCATTAAATCGCGCACCGCGCCGCCCACTAAAAAAATTTCTGCTTTCGGGTATCGGCGGGCGAGTTGTTTAGCAAAAGGCTGATTTGACCAGTTTTGTAATTGTTTTTGACATGGATTCATAGTTTTATTTTAGCAGAAAAACATTTTTTTTAAAATTCTTAAAATTTGACCCGTCTAAGTTTTTGTCAAGCAAAAATTTAGGTGGGGTTGACCCCGCACCATGCGGGTATTTATATTTTTGATTATACAATCTGGGTTTAATTTACACATTTTTGATTTATGAGAGATAAAAATGATTATTTCTAAAATTCTCTTTGATATACCCGAAAGCGCGGGGTTGACTACATCACTGATATCAGATAAGATAAAAAACGTTGTTATCACTTTGTTCCTTGAAGTTATCAATCAAGAGGAGATTTAAAAAATGATACTGCGCGGGATTGATTTTGGCTATGTTTTGACTTCCGCTGGCGCCAGGAATTTTTTTGGTGAGGGTTATTGGTTTCATCGTTTATGGCCTTGGTCAATGATGGATTTTACTGGTTCAACGTTTGTCACTAAGACGATCACTTTAAATGCTAGACCGGGCAATATGCCATTATGCCAAGATCAGCTATCGCCTCGGGAATTTTTTCCCAAATGCGTTAAAGTCTATTGGCGGAAAGGGTTGGTGCTAAACGCCGTTGGTTTAAGCGGTCCGGGAGCAAAATGGTTGTTTGCTGCTGGGACTTGGCAGAAAATTGAATCACCGTTTTTTATCTCTTTTATGGCAGTCAGTGCGGAGCTGAAAGAGCGCCGGGAAGAACTTTGGCAATTTGTCGAGTTATTTTCTAGAGAGTTGTCAAAGTTTAAGGCCAAGGTTGGTTTAGAGATTAATTTTTCTTGCCCTAACGTCGGTTTGAAATCAGAGAAGCTTTTAGACGAGGTTCAAGAGGCTTTAACCATTGCCGCCCGGCTTAACATTCCTTTAGTGCCTAATTTTAATCCTTTAGTCTCACCGGAAAGCCTAAAGACAATTTGTGAGCACCCAGGCTGCGATGCTGTTTCGGTGGCTAACACGATTCCGTGGGGGAAACTGCCGGAAAGAATTGATTGGGTTGGGTTATTTGGCACTGATGTTTCGCCGTTGGCGAAATTTGGCGGCGGCGGTTTGTCTGGCTGGCCGCTTTTGCCGATTGTGGCCGAAACTATTTCTGAAGCCAGAAAATTGGGGGTCAAAAAACCAACCATTGCCGGCGGCGGCATATTTTCAATTCAAGCGGCTGATAAATTAATTGCGGCCGGGGCATCGGCAATCAAATTTGGTACGGTATGTATTTTGCGGCCTTGGCGGGTCAAAAGAATAATTGAGTATATCAATCAGAAACTTGGTGAATTGCAAGATTGGGAATAGTCAATAAATTTGTCACGATTAAGCCTTGAATAAGAACATGAGATTAAGTCAATTCATCTCTTGAGGTCTTTGACCAGCCGTTTTCATTTACGATCTTTTAAGATTAAATTTCCGTCTACCAAATCGGCAGACGGTTTTTATTTTAAAATCTCAATTGATCAAAAATTATTTATATTAGATTGACATGGTGGAATATTCATGTTAATTTATGAAAGCTATCAAGATGATTTACTGACAGGAGATTAAATCATGAACAGGTTGATGATCTTTTTTCAGCGTTTATTTAGGCGGGAAAGTAGTTCTTTGCAATCAGGGGCCGCTGATCCCAGTCAGCCATGGACACGACTTGTCATTCTTCCCGGCGAGTCTGAACCAAGGCGAATGAATGATGATTCACCGGTTAATACGGTAGCTGAATTGATTAATCAAAGGCTGAAAATGGTGGGAGCTGATCCTAAAGAGCCAACAATGCCAACCGTGGATCCAAATCATCAATAAGGACAAAATAGACGGTGGAATAAACCCATCGTTTTTTATTTCTAAATGATAATTAAACAAAAAATTCCGCCATAGCGGAGATTTTTGGTGGGCTCGTGCAGACTTGAACTGCAGACCTCTTCGATGTCAACGAAGCGCTCTAACCAACTGAGCTACGAGCCCCTAGTTTAAAAAATTTTAAAATACTACATAATCAATAATATAAGTTTTTATTTTTTATGATGGTGCGCATGGCTGGACTTGAACCAGCGAACCTTCCGCTTATAAGGCGGATGCTCTAACCAACTGAGCTACATGCGCATTTTATTCAGAAAAGTAAATGTTAAAAAGGGGATAATGTTGGGTATCCCAACATAAACTATTATACCAGCCTTATTATTTTTCCCCAAGTTTCTTTTTTATCTCTTCTACCACTTCTTTTTCCGCTTCACGCAGAGTTTTTTCCATTAAATTAAACTCCGTCAAAGCCTTATTACCCGTGGGATTAAAAACAGAAGTTAAATACATCGCATTTTGATTTTTTAAACTATCAACCAGGACTTGAGTTTTGCCGCCCACCTGATAGATTAAGACGACGACTTCAACACCGGGGATAAAAGAAATTAATTCTTCCACCACTGAAGGCAAATCATCTTGACTGGCTTGAGTTTCGACAAAATCATGTTCCGTTAAAAGCGACCAGATTAAACGATTGTTGCTGTCACTTTTCAGGCGGGCCAAAACCCGGCCCCATAAATTCAAAGTCGCTAAACTTCGGTTGCGATAAAGGCTTTTGATAATCGTATCGCGGTCCGCTTCAGCGGCCAAGAGCGCGCTCGCAATCTCTAAAGTTTTAGGCGTGACGTTTGGCGTTTTGAAACTTTTAGTTTTTGCCACCAGCCCCGTCAAAAGGCAAGTGGCAACTTCCTGATCAAGCAAATTTTTATCAATTTCATCAATCAGGTTATATAAAATTTCCGCGGTGGCGACCGCATTTAAATTCGTTAAATTAATTTGGCCGAAATGTTCATTTTCCGCGTGGTGGTCCAGATTAATAATGGTGGTATTGTAAAAAAATTCCGTGAACTGATAATAAATTTTACCTAACGAATCAAGGTCTGGCGCATCCAAAGTAATAATTAAATCATATTTATAATCAGAACTTTTCGCGTTGACTTTTTCTTGGTTTAAGGCGCCGCTCTTGGGGGTGAGGTAAATTTTTAAATTTTCACCTTCTAAATTATAACTTAGGTCGTCAATTTCAGTTTGGCGAAGGTCAACCTCAATAATAAATTTTTGCAGGCTAGAAATTTTGTCAGTAATGATTTCACTCTTGGGCAAAAATTTGAGATTTTTTGGCAAGCTAAAACTATCAGCGACAATATCAACTAGCTTATCCTGTTTTTTCAAAATTAAATAAAGCGCTAGCGCACAAGCTATCGCGTCTGGGGAAAAATCTTTGGGCAAGGCAATTAAGATTTGCCTTGCTTTTCGGATTTGCTCGGTGATTTGTTGAGCTTCAGTTAAAGCCATTCCGTCCAATTTTTAATTTATAATTTTTAATTTTGAATCAATATTTTAATATTCAAAATTCGAAATTGAATCGAAACTCGAATTTCAAAATTTGAAATTCAAACAAAGTTATTAATTATACCCATTTTTAGGGAATCTGTCATCTTAATGGTTTGGTTTAAAATTGTCAACCATTGACAGAATTAGTTGTTTACTGTATAATAAAATATCTTCTAAAAAAGTGATAGCATTCGGTACTTGGACTTTTGGGGTTTGGACTCCTTAAACCTTTTCGGTCTTTGGAGTTCAGACCCTTATTTTTTTACTCAAAAATTGCTAAAAAATTTGCGAAGAAGCCAAAAAAATGCTAAAGTAATAGTATTAATGGAGATAAAATTTTAAGTTTTATGACCATACAAACTTTTATTAAACAACGGCCTTATTTAATTTGGTATGTCAAAGATTTTAATCAACTTTCTGCGGCGGCGATTGTGGAAGCTGTTTTGAATTATGGTGATTTTTCTGACGTCAAAAAATTGATTGCCATTTTAGGAATGAAAAAAACAGCGGCAATTTTCCGAAAACAAATCAGGGTAAAAAGAATAAATTATGATCCTAAGATAGTGAATTATTTTAAACTCTATTTCAAAAAGTATGCATAAAGAAATTTTAACCCCGGAGCAGATAGAACTTTTGCCGCTGGTAAAATCTTTTACCAAAAATTTTGGCTTAGTCGGCGGTACCGCCATTGCTTTGCATCTTGGACATCGCCGTTCAATTGATTTTGATTTTTTTACCAGCAAAGACTTTGACAATTTGAAAATTAGAAATCAGGTTTTGAAATTTAAAAAGATCAATCAGGTTTTAAGAGATGAGAAGGGACAGTATACCATTGTTGTTAATGAAACGAGGTTGACCTTTTTTTGTTATCCTTTCAAGATAAATTTTTCTAAAAGTTTTGAGCGAATGTGCCGGTTACCAGACTTACTGACTTTAGCCGCGATGAAGGCTTATGCCTTAGGTCGGCGAGCAAAATGGAAAGATTATGTTGACTTATATTTTATAATAAAGAGGCATTATCCTTTAGGAAGTATCATAAAAAAAGCTAAGCAGA
>MHII01000023.1:8775-42729 GCA_001817425.1 Candidatus Buchananbacteria bacterium RIFCSPHIGHO2_02_FULL_39_17
GAAAAGCTTTAATTAAATTTAGCTTAGGTTAAATAAGCAACTAAAATGGCTAACTTTGAAATCCCGAAAGCCTACGAGCCGCAAAAATATGAAGACTCTCTCTACCAAAAATGGGAAGAGTCTGGTTTTTTTAATCCGGATAATCTCCCGGGGCGCCGACAAAAATCTTTTACGATTTCTTTGCCGCCGCCGAACGCGACCGGTGTTTTGCACATCGGTCACGCGGTGATGCTGGCGATTCAGGATTTAGTGATTCGCTTTCAGCGCCTGCAAGGCAAAAAAACTTTATGGCTGCCCGGGACTGATCATGCGGCCATTGCCACCCAAACAAAAGTGGAAAAATTAATAAAAGACAAGGAAGGCAAAACCCGATTTGATTTAGGCCGGGAGGACTTTTTAAAGCGCGTTAATGATTATGTCAAAAAATCGCAAAACACGATTAAAAATCAGATTAGAAAAATGGGTTCAAGTTGTGACTGGTCGCGTGAACGATATACTTTAGATCAAGGTTTAACTTTGGCGGTTCATACGGCCTTTGTTGAAATGTATCAGGACGGATTAATTTATCGCAGGGTGCGCGTGGTTAATTGGTGTCCGCGCTGTCATTCAACATTGTCTGACGACGAAGTCGAATATCGGTCGGTTAAAGAAAAACTTTATTGGATTAAATATGGACCTTTTATTTTAGCCACGGCGCGTCCGGAAACAAAACTGGGCGATACGGCGGTTGCTGTTCATCCAAGCGACAAGCGCTACACGAAATATGTTGGTCAAAAAATAATGATTCCCGGTGTTTTAGGCGATTTTGAAATTACGGTCGTGGCGGATGGGGCGGTTGATCCCCAGTTCGGCAGCGGGGTGATTAAAGTAACGCCGGCTCACGATTTTACTGATTTTGAAATTGCGCAAAGGCACAATATTGCTTTCAAGCAAGTTATTGATGAAGATGGAAAAATGATGGCGAATTGCGGCAAGTATGCCGGAAAAACCACGTGGCAATGCCGCCAGGCGATTGTGGCGGATATGCAAAAAATGGGTTTGATTGAAAAAATTGAAGACTATGACCACAATCTTTCCGTTTGCTATCGTTGTGAAACGCCGATTGAACCGATTCCTTCAAAACAATGGTTTATTAACGTCACCAAGCCAATCGATAAATTCGGCGGTAAAACTTTGAAAGATCAGGCCTTAGCGGTTGTTAAAGACGGTGAGATCAAGATTATTCCTGACCGGTTTGAAAAAGTCTATTATCATTGGCTGGAAAACTTGCGCGACTGGTGCATTTCCCGGCAGCTTTGGTTTGGCCATCGCATACCTGTTTACTATCGTAAACAGGCAAACTCTAAATCCGAAACCCTAAATCCGAAACAGCAGGAAGAAATTTATGTTGGTATTGAGCCGCCGAAAGGTGAGAGGTGGGTTCAAGATCCTGACACTTTAGACACTTGGTTTTCCTCCGGGCTTTGGACTTTTTCCACTCTTGGCTGGCCCGAAAAGACAAAAGATTTAACGACTTATCACCCGACTGATTTAATGGAAACTGGTTATGACATTTTATTTTTTTGGATTGCCCGGATGATTATCATGTCAACATATTTGTTAAACGATGTTCCATTCCGTACGGTTTATCTCCACGGTTTAGTCCGTGACGAGCAGGGGAGGAAGATGAGTAAGTCTTTAGAAAACACCATTGATCCTTTGGACATGATTAAAAAATACGGCGCCGACGCCACGCGTTTGAGTTTAATCATCGGCAATACGCCGGGCAATGACATGAATATTTCCGAAGCCAAAATCGCCGGTTATCGCAATTTCGTCAATAAACTTTGGAACATTTCGCGTTATATTTTAATGAGAGCCTCGTCTGTCCAGCTGATTGAAAAACCGCTCCAGCCCAAAACCCTGGCGGACAATTGGATTTTATTTGAACTTGATAATTTAATTGATTTTGCCGCGAAAAATTTAAGTGAATATAATTTTTCCATTGTTGGTGAAAAAATTTATGAATTTACTTGGTTAAAATTAGCTGATTGGTACGTCGAAATCTCAAAAGTCAAAAGTCAAAATTCAAAACTGACGGAAGAGATTCTTTTGTATATTTTGCAAGTTTTGCTTAAACTTTGGCACCCGTTTTGTCCTTTTGTCACGGAACAAATTTGGGGGCAGTTACATTCTAAAGAATTATTGATTGTTCAACCTTGGCCAAAACCATTAAACAAAATTAATCAAAAAGTGATTAAAGATTTTGATTTAATTCAAAACATTATTACGGCGATTAGGAATTTGAGGGTGGAAGTTAAATTGGCGCCGGGGCAAAAAACGAAAGCAATTGTTATTTCTTCTAAGGCTAAATTAATATTAGGCCAGGTAGAAATTATTAAAAGTTTAGCGCGGCTAGACGATCTAAAGATTTTAACCAAAAGCCAAAAGTTAGCCAAATCATTCTCCGCGATTATTGCCGGCGCCGAGATTTATTTGCCCGTTTCTGGTATGATGGATATAGTTAAAGAAGTTAAAAGGTTAGAAGCAGAAGCGCAACAGGCTAAAAATTTTATTAGCCATTTACAGCAAAAATTAGAAAATAAAAGATTTTTAGAACGCGCGCCCAAAGAAATTATTAACGCGGAAAAAGACAAATTGGCAATTAATCAAAATCGTTTAGAAAAAATTGAACAGCAGCTAAAAACATTAAGATAATTATGAATTTTGAAATTCGAATTTTGAATCAATTTTGAATGTTTTAATAATTCAATAATTAGAATTTGAATCAAAATTTAAAATTAGAAATTCGAAATTAAAAGTATGAGTAGCTTGCGAAATCAAAAAATTGAAGAAGTCTTAAGCCGCGGGGTGGAAAATATTTATCCCAACAAAGAAGCTTTGGAAAAAGTTTTATCAGCCGGTAAAAAGTTAAGAATTTTCACCGGCATTGATCCGACTGGCCCAAGCCTGCATTTAGGCCATGTCGCCGTGCTTTTAAAATTAAAGCAGCTTCAGGATCTAGGCCATGAAGTTATAATTTTAATTGGCGATTTCACCGCTCAAATTGGCGACCCGACCGATAAAATGGCGGTCCGAAAACCGTTAACCAAAAAACAGGTCTTAACTAACGCTAAGGACTATAAAAAACAGGTTGGTCAGATTTTAGATTTAAAAAAAACCATTTTCAAATATAATTCAGCTTGGCTGGAAAAATTGACTTTCACGGATTTTTTACAACTCTCCGCTTATTTTACCGCCCAGCAGACTTTGGCCCGCGGCATGTTTAAAGAAAGGCTGACCGCCGGTAAAGATTTATATTTACACGAATTTTTTTATCCTTTAATGCAGGCTTATGATTCCGTGGCCATGGATGTGGATATGGAAATCGGCGGTAATGACCAGACTTTTAATATGCTCGCGGGGCGGACGCTAATGAAAAAAATGAAAAATAAGGAAAAGTTTGTTTTGGCGGTTAAGCTCCTTGAAGATCCGACGGGCGTTAAAATGGGCAAAACCCAAGGCAATATGGTGAGTTTGGCGGATCCGGCGCCGGCGATGTACGGCAAAATTATGAGTTGGCCTGATGATTTTATCGCCTTGGCTTTTGAATTAATTACCCCAGCGCCAACCGCCGAAGTTTCACAGGTTAAAAATGATTTGAAAGCCGGAAAAAACCCAAAAATTTTAAAAATGCTTTTAGCTTATAAAATCGTGGAATTTTATTATGGGGCAAAAGCGGCGATTGCCGCTGAGGAAAATTTTCGTCAGGTTTTTGAAGAAGGGCTAAATCCGGATAAAATGCCAAAATTTAAAACTAAAAGCAAAAAATTAGTTGATATTTTATTGGAGACAAAACTTGCGACTTCTCGCACTGAAGCCCGACGTTTAATTAATCAGGGCGGAATCAGAGTTGACACAAAAAAAGTTACCGACGAAGATTATCAGATTGATAAAATTGATGCCGATGGTGTGGTCATTCAAAAAGGCAAGCGGCATTTCATTAAGATCGTTAATTAAGTAGATTCAGTAAATCAAGCAAATTCAGCTGACCCGCTGAATTTACTGAACTTGCTTAATTTATTGAAATATGGGCAAAAAGAAAATTTTAATTATTGAAGATGAGGTGGCTTTGATTAGAAATTTAGAGTTTGCCTTGAAAGATGATTATGAGGTTTTAACTGCGACTACTGGCCAAGCAGGTTTAGCTAAAGCCAAAAAAGAAAAACCCAATTTAATTTTATTAGATATTTTGTTGCCTGACACTGACGGCTTTACTATTCTACGAGAGCTGAAAACCAATAAACAAACTGATGATGTTTCGGTTATTGTTTTAACCAATTTAAGTGATAGTATTACGGTTAGTAAGATTATGGCGGCGGGCGGCACGGCTTATTTGATTAAAGCTGATTGGAGTATTGGTGATATTGTTAAAAAAATTGAAGAGAATATTTAGTTAATCAAGTGAACCCCGCACCTTTAGACTATTTAGTTAATTTCCTCTTTGTTTTTTCCCATAAAATATTTATTTATCAATTAAATTTTTTCAGGAAATAATCTCTAGCTTTGATTTTCAATCAAAGCGATAGTCTAAAGGTGCGGGGCGAATCAAGTCAATATAAAAAAGACCAGCCCGATTTATTTTGGACTGGATTTTTTGAATGATTTGATGAGTAACCAATGAAGCAAGGGAACGACGCCAAAAAATTTCTGGGCTTTGCTTCCTTGTTCCAAAATCAAATTGTTGGCCCAAGTTTCCGCTGGCCAAACAAAGCGTTTGACATCAGACCAGGTTGGGTTTTGGCAAACCGACGTGCTGTGATAAGTTCGGCAGTCAATCGGTCGGGCCGGATAAACACGGCAATTGCCGCTCTCGTCTAAAAAAGCGCAAGGTTTGCCGTCCCAATATTCATTAGCCCAGATAATTTTTTCGGCGGAGGTGATAACGGTACCTGTCAACTGATGTTGTTCCAGCCATTGTTGATACTCGGCCGCTCGTTTTCTGGCACGATTCAAAATCGTATCGCGTTGCCTTCTGGGCAAACTTAGAATATAAGTAATGATTTCGTCAAACTCGGCTTCGGTTGAGGTGACTAATTGGTGGCAGCAGGCACTACAGCCCTTGTGGCAGGCAAAACATTGTGGCTGACTTTGGCTTTGCGCTTCAACAACCTCGCTTAGAGCTTTATAGACGCTAGCGATAAATGACATTCCTTTTTTTGTTTTTCGTAAAACCAGATTTATGAATTCAGCTTCAGTCATTGATCTTCTCCTTAATTAAAGAGCCGTGATTAAGTTAGCATTGTTTTTCTTCGCCGTCAAATTATCATTGACCTGTTAAAATTTTTGTTTCACAAAAACTTAGTCAGGCGAAATGAAGCATTGTTTTGGCCAAGAGAACAATTGAGAAAACCCGATGCTTGGTATAATGGTTGCGTGTATAGTTTTGACAAAAATATTGTTTTATGGTATATATAAAATAATAATAGTTTGTAGTTTTGGTTGGTGATTAAAACAAGAATTGGTGGTCAAAACAGCGAAGAGGAGAGAAAGAATGGGAACGCGGAAAGAAGTTAAGTCAATGTCGGCTGAAGAGGCTGAAGGGATGGAGGAGAGATATATTCGGGCGCGGGAGGTCTATACAGCTGTCAGTATGTTGATGGCTCATCCGCCGGAGGGTCAAGAGGAGCGGCTCAAGGAAGTGGCCATTATTAAGGCAGCGGTTGAGGCTGACCAGTTTTCCTGGCCAGAAGTGTTACTGGCCGGGCTGAACGACAAGGTGGCTGATTGGCAGCGGGAGTTATTAGAGATGAATTCCGATAATGAAATGCCGGTGATGCCAAATTTGATGCCAACCGTGACGCCAGTGGATTTCGAGTGCGGTCGAGGGAAAGCCGTAAGTGTTGGAGAAGATAATGCACCGGAATTTTCCAGTGGCCAATGTCATTACCTGGGCCCAAGGAGCCGGGGGAAAGCCGTTAACCAGTAGTAATCGTCCTTTGTTCTATTGAGTATTTTTTTCGACGGACCGAATCAGTTTTCGGTCCATTTTTTTGTATACTAATGGCGATATGCGAACATCCCTCACCCTACCTTCTCCCCGAAAGAAGTTAAATCAATTTAAAGGGGGAGAGAGATATGATGGATAACGGATAGGAGTTAGCTTGATTAACTGGATTTACTTGATTTACTAATAACAAAAAGGCAGGGGGCAACCCCGCCTTAATCGATTTTGTCGATTGAAGTAGGGCTAACCTGCCTTTTCTGAGTGTTGCCGATTCTGACCTTTGGCAACCTAATTAAGAAATTAAGAAAAACTGCTTGCCGGTGAGCGAAATACTCTGGTATTTTTGGTCTCGGAAACTCAATTTTGTGGTTTTTAGACCAGAACAGAATATTTACCCCCTGCATTAATTTAGACGTATAAGACGTTTATTTGTTACCATGCACCATCCCCGCCGCTCGCGAGTAGCGGGAGATACGGGGTTTTATTTTCGTATAATAAAACATAAATTTTGCTATTATTTGTTACCATGCACCATCCCCGCCGCTCGCGAGTAGCGGGAGGTGCGGGGTTTTATTTTCGTATAATAAAACATAAATTTTGCTATTTAGTCAAGGGAAGCTTCGCACATTTTTTGATAAATTTTGATGAGCTGTCCGAACGCCTTGTCCCAGTCGCGACTTAAAGCCGTGTTTCTGGCATTTTGACCCATAATTTTTCTTTGGTCAGAATGTTGAATAAACTGGCTAATCGCTTCAGTAAAAGCGGTAATGTTGGGCTTGACGATTAAGCCGTTAATTTTATTTTTTACTAATTCTTTGGGTCCGCCGACATCAGTGACAATCACTGGTAAGCCGCTAGCCTGGGCTTCTAACACGGCGTTGCCAAAAGTGTCAGTCACTGACGGAAAAACAAAAAAATCAGCGCTGGCATAAACTTGGCTTAATTTTTTTCCGGTCAGGTAGCCCCAAAATTTTGCTTGGGGTAATTGTTTCATCAAACCAGTTTTGTAAGGTCCATCGCCAACTAACCAGAGGTCAACATTTTTTCTATTTTTCCAGACTTCAACCAAAAGGTCTAAATTTTTTTCCAGCGAAAGGCGGCCAACATATAGGGCGACTGGTTTTTTTGATTTTAATCTCTGGTTTTGCCAGACAGGATTAAAAATTTTTGTGTCCACTCCACGCGGGAATAAATCAAGTGGCCGATCTAAAAATTTTAATTTTTTTTGAACCTCTCGGCTCGGGGCTAAAACTAAATCAGTCTTCGCATAAAACCATTTTAAAAACCGCCAGACCAGTCCCTGCGACATTTCACCAAGCGGCGAGAGAAAAGTCAGCGATAATTTTTTTAAATTTATGGTCAGCCAATTTTGAGCATAATCAGCCAGCAGCGTGTGGAAAACGCCGATTTTTGGGATTGGTTGATGGGCAAAAATAATTCTGGCGGCGATGCCAAGTGAACCGGGAGTAGCTAAATGGATTAAATCATAATTACCTTTGGTTAATTTTTCTTTTAAGCCCGGGGAAATAATTCGGGCGTCAAAGGGCGGCAAGTCATAATAATATTTTACTGGCCAGACCGAAGCCAATTGATAAATATTCACCGTACCTTTTTTTTGATGATTTTCTTTTCTGCCGAGCGTAAAAATATCCAGTTGGATATTTTTACGCCGGCAATATATAGCTAACTCTTGATAAGTCCGGGAAACGCCGTTAACGGCAAAATAGGTGTCGGTAATGAGCGCAATTTTACCAGCAAAATTTGATTTGGTTTTTTCAAAAAATTTATTCTCAGGCATATTATAAAAGTATTATAGCATCTTAAACTAAGTCAGTTGAGTTGAATAGAGAGGAGACGGTTTAGCTTAAATAAGCCAAAAATTATGAAAAATTTTTTTTAGAAAAGCTCAATCCTTGACAAATTCAAAATTTTTCTTATAATAGGGATATTTAAAATAGCAAAATTGTTTAATTTTCTATCCTAGCGCTAAATTTTGCCTAGAATATTTTAATTTATGAAAGGTTACAATCAGTCAATTATTGTTTTCGGCGTGGCTTTAGCCTGGTGGTTGGCGGTGCCAATCGTGACGGCCATAATTATTGGTAATTTTTTTGATCAACAATTTAATATTAAGCCGTGGGGGTTAGTGTTTGCCATTAGTTTTGCTTTTTTGGTTTCTAACGCCGGCATTATTCGGCAAGGCCTAAAATTAATGAAACGTTTAGAGCAAGAAGACGCCCTAAAAAAAGATTTAATGAAAAAAGATAACCATGAGTCAAAATAATCTGGAAAATTTAAGTGACGTTCAAGTTCAGGCCTCTTCGCCTACCGCAATTGAGGGAAATGCGGGAAAAGTTTATACTGAAGTTAAGCATCAGCCGACCCTATATGCCGAACCGGTGCTGAAGTTTAAAGATTTTACCGTCACTAATTCATTGCTTACTTCTTGGGTTGTAGTTGGTTTAATTGTGATTTTTTCTGTCATTATCCGTTTTAGAATCAGCCGGATCCCTCAAGGCTTTCAAAATTATTTAGAAGTGATGGTTGATGGCGCTTTGAAACTCGCCGACAGCGTGACGGGCAATCGTCAGAGTTCTTTAAAATTTTTGCCGATTGTTTTTCCACTTTTTATTTTTATTTTGTTAAATAATTGGCTGGGTTTATTACCGGGTATTGGTTCGATCGGATATTTCGCGAACGAAGGTGGGCATCAAATATTTATTCCTTTTTTTCGCGGCGGGACAGCGGATTTGAACACGACTTTGGCGCTTGCCATTTTGGCGGTGATTATGACTCATATTTTTGGGGTGATGACGGTTAATTTTTGGCACCATTTTAATCGCTTTTTTGGCTTGAAATATTTTTTGGAGTTGCCGAAAAAAATTTTTAGGGATAGAGAATACACGGCGATTTTAATTCAGCCGATTAATTTTTTGGTCGGCTTAATTGAGCTGATCGGTGAATTAGCCAAAGTGGCTTCCCTCTCCTTCCGACTTTTTGGTAATGTTTTTGCCGGCGAAGTTTTATTGGGGGCAATAGCGTTGATTTTTGCCTACCTTTTGCCAATCCCATTTATTTTTTTAGAAATTTTGGTTGGTATCATTCAGGCCTTAATTTTTGCCATGCTGACCTTGGTTTTTCTAACCGTGGCGACAGCTGACCATGGTTCAAGTCATTAATTAAAGATAATTATTAACTATGGCGGTAAAAAATATTTTTTTTGCCACTGTAAAGGAGAGAATTTTATGGATTTAACTATTTTAGCCAAAGCTTTAGCAATCGGTTTAGGTGCCCAAATGCCGGCTTTGGCGATTGGCTTGATCGGCGCTAAAGCGATGGAAGCGATTGGCCGTAATCCCGAAGCGGCCGGAAAAATTTTAGTGCCGATGCTTTTGGTATCGGCTTTTGCTGAAGCCGTTGCCATTTACGCCCTGGTCATTGCTTTTTCAATTTCTTAAATTTTGAGGTAGATCAAGGCTAAGTTTTATGGAGTCAATTATTGCGACTTTTCACTTGGATTGGAAATTGGTTTTGGCGCAACTGGTTAATTTTGCGTTAGTCGTTTTTGTGCTGTGGTTTTTTGTTTTAAAGCCTTTAACTAAGGTGATGGGCGAGAGAAGTCAGGAAATTGAGAAAAGTTTAATCCAAACCAAAGAAATTGAAGAAAAGTTTAAAGAAGCCGAAAAGGAAAGGGCGGAAATTTTAAAAGAGAGCCGGCGTCAAGCCCAAAAAATTATTGCTCAAGCAAAAATTTTAGCTGACAGTGAACGGGAAAAAATTATTGAATCGGCAAGGCTAAAAGTAGAAAAAATCGTTGAGGATTCTAAAACCAATTTGGCTTTTCAAAAAAAACAGGTCTTGGCGGAAATTCATCAATATTTAGCGGATTTGGTGGTTGGCGCTTGCGAAAAAATTTTGCCGTCAGTGATGGATAAAAAAATTGATCACGCCTTAGCCGATAAAGTTTTAGCCGAAGTGGAAAAGCAGGATTGGCAAAACAAAAAATTATGAAAGTTTCCAGCAAACAATATGCCCAAAGTTTATATCAGGCGCTAGAACAAACGCCCCAAAATCACTGGGAAAATATTTTTAATAACTTTGTGGTATTACTGGCGAAAAATCATTTATTGAGCCAAGCGCCAAAAATTTTTATAGAATTTAAAAAATATTATAATGACCAAAAAGGCATTATCGAGTTCCAAGTTAAAACACCAGTGCCATTGAATAGTGAACAGCGCCAGAGCCTCACGCAGCGCCTAAAAGAAATTACCGGCCAAAAAATTGAGCTAATTGAGAGTTTAGACCGCGCCTTGATCGGCGGTCTGGTTTTACAAACAGCGGATTTGTCAATTGACGGCAGCTTAAAAAATAATCTTCAAGATTTGAAAAAAGAGATTAGTTTAGATATTAATTATTTGTCTGAAACTTAAAAAGGTATGGATAAAAATCAGATTTTAGAAGCTTTAACGAAAAAAATTAAAGAACACGAAAGCCAGGTTAAGCTTGAGAAAACCGGCACGGTTTTTGAAGTCGGCGACGGAATTGCTAAAATTTCTGGTTTGACTCAAGCGATGGCTGGTGAAATGCTTGACTTTGGCCATGATGTTAGCGGGGTAGTTTTAAATTTAGAAGAGGACTTCGTGGGCGCTATTTTGCTCGGTGATTATAAATTAATTAGGGAAGGGTCATTGGTTAAAAGTACGGAACGGATTTTGTCTGTGCCGGTTGGTCCGGCGTTAATTGGTCGGGTCGTTGATCCTTTGGGGCAGGCCTTAGATGGTCGGGAACCAATTGTCGGTGATAAATTTTACCCGATTGAAAAAATCGCGCCTCGCGTCATCACCCGCCAGCCGGTCAACACGCCCCTGCAAACCGGAATTAAAATAATTGATGCGATGATTCCCATTGGCCGGGGCCAGCGCGAATTGATTATTGGCGACCGGCAAACCGGAAAAACGGCCATTGCCATTGACACCATTATCAATCAAAAAGGTCAGAATGTGATTTGCCTTTATGTCAGTATCGGTCAAAAGGAAGCTAAGTTGGCCAGAATTGTCAGTGAGCTGGCTGAACGTGGAGCCATGGAATATACCACGGTCGTGGCGGCTAATGCCTCTGATCCGGCATCGTTACTTTATTTAGCGCCATTTGCCGGCTGTGCCATGGGCGAATATTTTATGGACCAAGGCCAAGATGTTTTAGTGGTTTATGACGATTTATCCAAGCACGCGGTTGCTTATCGGCAAGTTTCGCTTTTATTGCGCCGGCCGCCGGGGCGTGAAGCCTATCCAGGCGATATTTTTTATCTTCACTCGCGCTTATTAGAGCGGGCCGCCAGATTAAACGATGACCATGGCGGCGGTTCATTAACCGCTTTGCCGATTATTGAAACTCAAGCGGGCGATATCTCTGCTTATATTCCGACTAACGTAATTTCCATTACGGACGGCCAAATATTTTTAGAAACTGATTTATTCTATCAAGGCATTCGACCAGCGATGAATACCGGCCTTTCCGTTTCCCGCGTTGGTTCAGCCGCCCAGATTAAAGCGATGAAAAAAGTCGCGGGTCGGCTTAAGCTGGAAATGGCGCAATTTCGCGAATTGGCCACCTTTGCCCAGTTTGGTTCTGATTTAGATGAAATTACGAAGCGGCAGATTAATCGTGGCCGGCGTTTAACTGAAGTTTTAAAGCAAGGCCAGTATCAACCCATGCCTGTCGTGGAACAAGTCATCATCCTCTATGCCGTGACTCATGGTTTTTTGGATAATGTGCCGGTGGAAAAAGTCAGTGATTTTGAAAAAGATTTTTTGAGTTACTGCCAAATTCATGGCCAAAAACTTTTCGCTGATATGATCCAAACTAAAGAATTGACGGAGGGTCAGGAAGAAGAATTAAAAAAATTAATTGCCGAATTTAAACAAACCCTTGATTATTTAGAAAGTTAAGATTCGTTATGGCTCAAACAACAAAAATTATTCGGCGGCGTTTGCGCTCAATTAATAATACCAAAAAAATTACTAAAGCGATGGAGATGGTGGCGGCGGTTAAAATGAGAAAAGCGACGATGGCCGCACTGGCCGCCCGGCCTTATGCTTTGGCGGGTTGGGAAATGGCTTTACGTTTAGTGAGAAAAGTAGCGCTGGATCAGCACCCTTTATTAATCCAAGAAAATAAAAGTAAAAAAGTTTTACTGGTTCTTTTTTCCGGCAATCGCGGTCTTTGCGGCGGCTTTAATAGCCGGATTGTTAGTCAAGCGATCCTTGAGGTTTTAGAAAGAAAAAACCAAGGCGCGAGCGAAATTGATTGGGTCACCGTGGGCCGGAAGGGGACGGAATTTTTAATCCGTCAGCGGCAAAAGGTGATTGCCGAATTTGAAAAACCAGAAATTGCCGAGGAGATAACCGAAATTTTGGCTCTTACCCAAATGATTACTCAAGCCTACTTGGCGGGCGATTATGGTCACGTGGTGCTGGCTTACACCGATTTTATTAGTCCGCTGGTCCAAAAGCCAAGAATTAGACAATTATTGCCTTTTCTATTTCAACCTGATTTGGCGCTGGGAGCAGTCGGAGAGCAGAATGAGTCTGGGATTAATTTAAGTCAAAAAACAGGCGAAGCGAATTTTGAATTTTTATTTGAACCAAGTCCAATTCAAGTTTTAAATCAATTACTGCCGCGTTTAATTGAAATTCAATTATATCAAGCCTTATTGGAATCAAGCGCGAGCGAGCATTCGGCAAGAATGCTGGCCATGAAAAATGCGAGCGAAGCCGCAGTCGATCTGATTGAGGATTTAACTTTACTTTATAATCAAGCCCGGCAGTCAAATATTACCCGGGAGATTGCTGAAATTTCCGTGGGCAAAGCCGCTTTAGAAAGTGAATAAAGTTTCGTCCCGCCATTATTTCAGAAGGCGGGACGACCAAAGGCGTATCCTGCCCGCCAGAGGCGGGTCCGCTTTGGGCGGAGAATCCTTTTGCGAGAGGTGTTCGCTCGCTGTTTGTTCCGTTTCACACTTTACAAACGGCTCACTCACATATTTTATTATTGATTCCACCTCATCCCTGCGCTAAGGGTGCAGGATATTCAGCGGATTTGCGTAATAATGATTAAAATTTATGGATAAACCGATACCAGAAAATCAAGGCATTATTAAAAGGATTATTGGTCCGGTGGTTGATGTTTATTTTGAAAATAATTTGCCGGGAATTTATCATGCTTTAGAAGTAAAATTAGACCAAGAACGTTTAGTTTTGGAAACCCAACAGCATTTAGGGAATAATTTAATTCGCGCCATTGCTTTGGGCCCAACCGAAGGGGTGAAGCGCGGTTTAGCCGTGGTTGATTTAGGCGTGCCGGTCATGGTCCCGGTTGGCAATGAAACTTTGGGCCGGATGTTTAATGTTTTGGGCGAACCAATTGATGAAAGGGGGCCGGCCAAAACTAAAAAATATTTGCCGATTCATCGGTCAGCGCCGGCATTTACCGATCAGTCGCCAAAAGTTGAAATTTTTGAAACCGGCATTAAAGCCATTGATTTAATTTGCCCCTTTGTCAAAGGCGGCAAAGTCGGTTTGTTTGGTGGCGCTGGCGTGGGCAAAACGGTTATCATTCAAGAGTTAATCAGAAATATCGCCACCGAACACGGCGGCTATTCGGTTTTTGCCGGCGTGGGTGAACGAACTCGCGAAGGCAATGATTTATACCGGGAGATGAATCAATCCGGCGTGATTAATAATACGACTTTGGTTTTCGGCCAGATGAATGAGCCGCCGGGCTCGCGTCTGCGCGTGGGTTTAGCCGCTTTAACCATGGCTGAATATTTCCGTGATGAGCAGGGCAAAGACATCTTGCTTTTTATTGATAATATTTTCCGTTTTACTCAAGCCGGTTCAGAGGTTTCCGCTCTTTTGGGTCGAATTCCTTCGGCCGTGGGTTATCAGCCGACCTTGGCGACAGAAATGGGCGAACTCCAAGAGCGAATCACTTCCACCAAGAAAGGATCAATCACTTCGGTTCAGGCGGTTTATGTGCCAGCTGATGATTTGACTGATCCGGCGCCGGCCACCACTTTTGCCCATCTTGATTCAACCGTCGTGTTGTCCCGTAGCTTAGCGGAATTGGGCATCTATCCGGCGGTTGACCCCTTAGATTCTTCATCAACGATTTTAGATCCGCGCATTGTTGGCGAGCGCCACTATCTGGTGGCCAGAAACGTTCAAAAAACTTTGCAGCGCTATAAAGACTTACAGGACATTATCGCGATTTTGGGTTTAGAGGAACTTTCCACGGAAGATAAATTAATCGTCAGCCGCGCCCGGAAAATTCAAAGATTTTTGTCCCAGCCATTTTTCGTCGGTGAAACCTTTACCGGCATGCCCGGCGCTTATGTGTCAATTGCCGAAACGATTAAGGGTTTTGAGGCAATTTTGGCTGGTGAATACGATAATGTGCCCGAGCAGGAATTTTTTATGAAAGGCAGCATTGATCAAATTAAAAAAGAAAAAGCCGCAAAACAATGAGCCAGAAATTTCATTTAAAATTAGTGACGCCGGAACGCCAAACTTATGAAAAGGAGATTTACCAATTAACTGTTCCTACGACTGAAGGCCAAATCACGATTTTGCCTAATCACTTGCCGCTGGTTTCAGTTTTAGCGCCAGGCGAGATTATGATTATTGAGACACCGGGGAAAAAAGAAGAAATTACCATGGCGGTTTCCGGCGGGTTTTTACAGGTGGCTCAAAATCAAGTGACGATTTTGGCGGACACGGCCGAGCGCTTAGAAGAAATTGATGAATCCCGGTCCGAGGCGGCGCGGCAGAGAGCGGAGAAATTGTTAGCTGAAGTCAAAAATCGGGAAAGTGTGGAGTACACGGCGTTAGCGGTAAAAATTGGAAAAGAGTTAGCTCGTTTGAAAGTTGTCCGGCGCCGGCGGCATCATGAACGCGGTCAAACTACTAATCAATAATTAATTGGGAGAGAGGAAGGGCGATTAATTAAAAAAGGGAGAAAAAAATGGCGAATCATGTCACCATGAATTCATTAGTCATTTGTTGTATTGATGGCCGGATGAAGCTTTCGGCTTTAGCGGAATTGTTTGCTCAAAACAGCTTGCCCGAAGGCACTTATGATAAGGTTTTTTTGGCTGGTTCAGGCATGGCTTTAATTAAAGGCACGATGACCGAAGAGCAGGCCTTGCTTGAGCAAATTAGATTGGCAAAAAAATTGCATCAGATTAATGAGGTGGTTGTGGTTTTGCATGATGATTGCGGCGCTTATAGAATTCATGATCCAATCGCGGAAGCTGAAGTTCAAGAAAAAGATTTGGTGACCATTGCCCAAAAGCTCAAAGGTATTTTTCTTAACTTAGGCGTCCGCGGAGGAATTATCAAGGGGACGGCCAGTGGGGAATTAAGCCTGGCATTAGAGATTTTATAGGCAAGGAAATTTTCGCCTTTATCTATTGGATCGAGTTTTGCGCTCGATCCTTTTAATAATTAAGAGCTTGAGGTTAACCCCGTCCGCAAGAGGGCCGGGGTTGACAAAAATCGCAACTTGTGCTAGACTGGGTTTAATAATTAATTAAGTATTTTGTCATTTAATTTTTCAAACAAGTCTAAACCAATTAGCTTTTTGAATTTTTAAATCAAGCAAAGTACATCAAGGTCAATTAGATGGATAATCAAGGAAGCTTCGGTCCGCGGCAGATGTTCAAAGGTAATTGGACTTGTTCCAATTGTGGAACAGAAATTACGGAACTGCCGTTTGAACCGGATGGTAGCCGGCCAATTTTTTGTCGGGATTGTCACCGACAGCAACGGCAAGATCGGCCGCGTAAAAGATTCTAAATTTTTCTTGTAAAAATTTTATTAGAAGTCTTTTAAGAAAAGCCCCTGAATTGGGGCTTTTCTTTTTTTTGACCCCGCACCATGCGGGCATTTTTTTGATTATATAATTTTGATTTAATTTACACTTTTTTAATTTGTGAGGGGCAAAAAAAGATTATTTTTAAAATTCTCTTTGATATACCCGCACGTTTTATTCTAAATAGAAATGCGACATAGGATGATATAATTACAAGGTATCTAACTAGTAATTATCGTCAAAACTATGCCGCACTATGATTCTATCACAAAGATCAAGATTTGTTGGAGTTTGTATCTAAATGGGGGTGTCTCCTGAAGAAATTCCAAAACAACTGGGAATTCACAGGGCGACCATCTATCGTTGGCTTAACGGTATTAAATTGAAAGGGATCAATCAATTTATCAGGGATTACAAACAAGCCAAGAAAGGCAGAAGACAACCCAGAAAAACTAATCCAGTAATCAAGGCCAGAATTTACCAAATCAGAAAAGAAAAACATAATTGTTGTGGTGAAAAGATTAAATATTTCCTTAAAGCAGAACATAACCAAGTAGTTTCCGTTTCAACAATCTATCGTATTTTAAATGAAAAATACCAACTAAGCTCAAAATGAAAAAAGTACTGTAAACGAGGGCATCTTAGAAAAGGCGAAAAACCAAGGGAATCTATTGTGTATTGGAACAGCTGAAAGGAACTCAAAAAATGGTTGAATTCATATATAACCTATATGATGAAATTAAATTATCATTTAAGCAAAATAAATCACCATACTTGGTGTCCTTTCTTGATTTTATATTTGCTAATCCTATGTTTATCGCAGCTCAAGCGACTAAAGAAATTAAAGCATCATCTAATTTTATAATTTAAGAGGTTAATTAAGACCTTCCAACAGGCAAAAATTATAGAAGATACTGGTGCCTTATTAAATAGATCTAAGCTTTATACTTTTGAAGGTTTACTTAAAATACTAAAATAAAATTTGTTCGGAGAAAATCAAAAAACTACTCATACCGAGTAGTTTTTTGGTGGGGTCGGGAAAGGGACGACGTTAGAACTAAACTATTTACGATTATTGGGGAATTGAGAGATTTTTTTATCACGGATCATTTTACTAAACTTGAAGTTTTTCCTTTAGGTATTGCTCCATTAAGCCGTTAATTACTTTTGAGGCTTTCACGGTCAAATCGGTGATAGTCTCAAGGACTTTATCAGCTTCGCCCGCCATGGTCATGCAGCTTTCTAAATATGATTGTATGGCCGCATCGGCATAGTAGTATCGAGTTTTATAAAAATTTGTTCCTTGAGCAGAATAATATGCTGGCTGATTTACGAATTTTTTATAAAAATGATCTCTGAAGCCATTCGCTAATGGTTTGCCAGCGCCATAGTAATGAAAGGTTACATTTGCCCTAATTTGTATTAGCATTTTTTTAAACACTTCGATTCTCTCATCAGAAAGTTTGGTTGGATGTATTTTGGTAACTTCCAAAAATAAATCCCAAATACTCTTATCTTGTCGTGACAGTTGTTGTTCATATCGATTAATAGGGTCTGTGTTAATTATATTTTTATACTCTTCGAGAACGTTTAAAAATTCAGACAATATTGCAGCAAGTAGTTTAATTCTTTGTAATTTTATTCCATGCCACTCACCCGCATGACCAGAGATTTCTTCTTTTTGTGGTTCTCGATATTCATGTAACCAATTATCAAAAAAAACCAAACCTTTAATATCATTAAACATCAAAGCCATTATCAAAAAGAAGCGATCAACATCTCTGTCATTGCTTGGATTATCATCAATTAAGCTAAGTGGTTTTTTATGTCTTAAAGCTCCTAATTGAAATTCTTTTTTCATATTATTTATTTTTTCCTTCTGGCCAGCCAATATCCTCCAGCACCGGCGGCACCAAGGCCAATGAGCCAGCCAAGCCAGCTATTATCTTCTTCGGTTGATGGTTCATTGTATTCCGTGCCTAATATTTGAGGATTTGGATTATTATTTATATTGCTATTAACCCCGGAGTTGATATCTGCATTATTATAGTTAATGTTATCGTTAACTGGTATTGGCTTTTTGTATTCTGGCGCAGGATCTGTATGACCGGTGCCACCAGCACCATAGGTGCTTTTAATCGGTTCTTCTGGTTGCGGCAAAGCCTTGGCATTATGGCAATGGTATTCACCTGTGCTTAAGCCCCATGATGCACAATTCGTTCGGCATGTATGACAACCATAAGAATCAGTTCGGCCGGGGTGAGCTAAACTGGCTAGAGGCCAAAATAATATAATAAAAAGCGCTATGTTGATTAATTTTTTCATGTAATTTTATATTCCTACTTTTGTTAAAAAGTGTCAAATAAAAAATCACCGAACAGGTAATTTTTTGTAACAGAAGAAATTGGGCTGTATAATCATTATATATGACCAGAGAACAACATGGAACGATAATTTTTTTTCTTCAATCACCTCCCAAGAACAACCATATTGATAATTGCTTTGAAAGAAAAATATTGGAGATATTAGTTACCACTAAGCTATTTCCTATGTTGGTACTTGATAATAAAGCTCAAATCAACATTAACGGTGCCCATGTCTTAAAAGGTTATGACCACATTTCTATACCCCCAGACTTACGAATTCACTTGACCAGTAATACTAATGATAAAAAACATTTGTTTTCTAATTTGACGTTAGTTGATAATTCTTCAGGTTTATTAACAGATGAACACTTTCACTTGTTTACTTTTATAACAAAACCGTTACGGGCATTTGAGAGATTTCAAGGTAAGGTAGAGAGGCATCAAGCAGAGATAATATCTCTACCTAATAATTTTGATGATGATGCCTCATTATACATTGATTTTTTTGTTCACAGCAGAAGAGATGAAAATTTAAAAGATTTAATAAATAATATAAGCATTCCCAGACAACCAAAATATGAGATTGGATCTTATGAGTTTAAGGAAGTGCTACGTGGAAAGTTTTCAATCAATCCAAATTTTTATTTTACCATTGTATTTGGATATGTGGACAGTAAAAGTAATGAGGATGAATATATTTTTATGTCTAAATATTTTGGTAATGTGCAAGATGATACTTCTGTTATTGAATTAATGCTTTAATATTTTTATAACCTTGGTTAATATAATATTAACAATACTTGTGGTATAATGACTATCAGTCAGGCAATATGTTGATAACTTACTATAAAACCCGTAAATATTTAATAATTTAGGGGATTTTTATTTATATAGATATGTCTAAAAAAAACAAAACTTTACAAATCGCTAACTATTTTATTTATAAAAATAACAACGATCCAAAACCTAATTTTACTAATAAAAAATTACAGAAATTACTTTATTACTCTCAGGCGTGGAGTTTAGTTATCAATAATAAAAAATTATTTGACGATAAAATAGAGGCATGGATACACGGCCCAAGTGTGCCAAGTATTTATTTAGAATTTAAAAAGTTTGGTTTTAGTGAAATTAAACAAGATATTAAAGAATCCGACTTTTCAGATATTACGACTCAAGAGAAGGCAGTATTAGATGCCGTATGGAATGTTTATGGTAAATATGATGCAAATTATTTAGAAGCCTTAACGCATAATGAAGAACCTTGGCTAAAAGCCCGAGCTGGATTGATGCCTTATGAAGCTTCTTCTGCAGAAATTTCAACTGACGAAATGAGAAGTTTTTATGAGCAAAAATCAAAACGATCCAATCAAGAAGCTTAAAGCTCAGTTATGGAATCTTCTTAGCGGGCAGGGGAATCAAAAGAAAGTAAAAGAGATAGAAAGGATTGTAAATATACCAGATGATAAGTTTACAGGGTTAATTAGCCCCACTCAAGCCATTAACGAAGATATACCAGAGATAGACGAGCAAGGAAAAAGAAAAATCGTAGTAGTATTTAAAAACTATAATCAGGCAGAGTGTGAACTTTATAAATTAGATGCAACACTGGCAAGATCACTAACATCTAAATTGAAACATTTAACTTCTATTACTATAAAGGAATTACCGAGCAGTGGTTTAATTAGAGATGATGTAGATGAGAGTGGTGACTACCAAGCTCTCTATAATAATCTTGGACGAGATGTTACACTGAAAGAGGTTAAGTTCGCCGATGAATCAAGATTTTTTGGTTTTTTTATAAATGAATATTTTTCATTGATCACGGTTTGGGTTAAACACCCCAATTTACATTAGCTTAACATAGCACGATAAAGCACTAAACTTAAAACTCCTCCAAGTAAGAGGGGTTTTAAGTTCATTTAAAAAACAATGCTAATTAAATAATAAAGATTTCAAGCTCCACTTCAACTACTACCTTAACAACCTATAGATACTTGACAAATAATTCTACTTGGTATACAATGTAATTAGAGTTATCCATAATTTTATAAAAATATATGGCAAAAGATAAAAAACCAACAAAATGGGAAAAAGAGGACATTCGTAAGTTACCCTTGAATCTCCAGAGAGTATTGCAGGTATTTATTGATAAAAAGACTAATTTACTGACTTTTCAGGACATTGCCACTGCTTTAGGTGCTAAAACGGGTGAAGGCAAGGGAATCGGTGGTAGTTTAGCCGGTTTCTCTAAGATTAAGAAGAAAGACCCTCTTGTTCAGAGGATTTCACGCGAAGAGTGGCTGCTAAATGTCGACTACAGAGAATTGGTTATTAAGAGTCTTAATGAACTAAACGAATTACGTAAAAAAGCAAAAATTAGATAGATTTTAGTTAAAACCAAAAGACCCCGCGATGAAGCAAGAGTCTTAAGGTTTTGCAACGTAGTTAAACTAAGCTGCTTTTATATTCTAACATTTTTATCAAATTATGCAATTACCAGAGGAGGCAATTGAAGAATTTAAACGGGTTTATTATGAAGAATATGATAAAAGGTTATCAGATCAAGAAACTTTAATTATAATAAAAAATTTAATAGAGATATTTAAAATCGTTTATAAACCGGTTTTGAATAATCAACTAAGAGAGGATAAAAAATATGGATAAGAATAATGAAGAAATAAATGTTAAAACAATTAAAGGTTCAATAAGAAGAATGATCTGGTCAACGATATGGGAATCAAAACAGGTTGCTCGCCTAAAGCCTTTGGAAGTAATACTTTATATTGGCACGATATCAATTTCGGATGATGAAGGTAGATTTAATGCAGATAGTCAGATACTTAAAGCAAAAATTTTTCCTCGGCGAAAAAATGTTAGTCCAAAGATGATTGATGGTATGAAAAAGAGTATTCAAAGAGAACAGCTCATACCATTTTATAGGGTAGACGATGAGGAGTATGGCTATCACCCTAATTGGGATAAATATCAGAGTCTTAGAAATG
Organism: Candidatus Buchananbacteria bacterium RIFCSPHIGHO2_02_FULL_39_17; assembly: GCA_001817425.1. Lineage (GTDB taxonomy): Bacteria > Patescibacteriota > Patescibacteriia > Buchananbacterales > UBA6539 > HO2-39-17. The sequence goes on from MHII01000023.1 coordinate 30,003, forward strand.
ATAGGCGTAAAATAAGTAAAATTCCACCCCCCTTTGGCAATCCTGAGAACCAATCGCCAACCAACTACCAACCAGATGATGACAAAATGGCTCCTCAACAGAATATAACCAAACCGAACTCAAGCCAAGCTAAACTAACCGAACCAAGCATTTCGGGGTTTAAAAAATTATTTATAAAAGACCATGCCTTATAAACCACGAATACTGGTAGCAGGATTCATGCCTGAAAACTCTGCGCAGGATCGTTGTTTGCAAATAGCTCTATATGTCGGGGAAACACACATGGATTATTTATTAGCCGCTGAACGTAAATGTGGTTTGTCTATTATAGAAGCTGCTTTTGGCGAATTTAAAGAGATAGAAACAATTGAAAATAAAAAGGGCGAAAAAATTGATAATAGGCCGGCACTATTGAATTCTTTAATTGAAAAAAAGTTGAAGTAATGTCCGTAGACACCCTACACTATCGTAAAAATTTACTCTTATCTCACTTATCTTATATTAATTTTTTTCTTTTTTAAGTAATTTTAGAGCAAATTTAGCTGATTTGGTATGTTCATAATTAATCGAATTTTGGACAATTTTTGGACTTTTATCTATGTTTTTACTAAAGTTTTAATCGGGTTGATAAATACGTTTATCATTATATTTTACAACGGGGGATTGCTTGATAAAGAAAACAATTTTATAACCTTTTAAAAAACTTTAACGGGCTCACGAATGCGTAATTTTTTACTTTTTATATAAGGGAGACCCCATAGTTTTTCAAAATCGGATTTTTCAAGCCAGCACTACCCCTATTCTGGATATAAAAATTAGCTTTTGATCTTTACAAAATCCCTTAATAAAGCTAAAATTGAAACATAATTAAATACGAGCGCTAACAATTATGATGCCCTCATCAGGCCTTGTTAGCGCTCGGAACGGGGAAACCCGTTAAAACTGGTGAGGGCTTTATAGTGCTCACCGATTTGAAAATTTTTATGAGTAAAAAATTTTGGTTTTCTTGGACAGTAACCGTTTGGGCAGCTTTTTTAGTGTTTCTTGGATTATTTTATTATGTTAATTGGTATATGCCGCATGGGCCGAGTTATCCGACAGGGGATTACGATTGTATGTTTGATGGAGAAGGTCCATGCGGAGAAATATACAAAGAGGATTTAAGCGTAGTAGATATTCCTAACTGGGCAAAATTTTTAAGAGCTAATGGCATTTTCTTTTTTACCGGGTTGCCAATTTTGGGCCTTATTTTAATTGCAAAGATCAAAAAGACAGAGGAATAATAATAAAAATAAAATTTTTATGACTATAAAATTTATTCAATTACAAACTATTTATATATCGTTGGTTATTCTTTTAAGTTGGATTTTTGGTTTTACCAAAGACGATTACAACTTCGGTCATTTTTATTTTTTACTCTGGTATTATTCTTTTCTCATGCTGGTAGTTTTTGCGCCCCTAATTTTTCTTTATTATGCCAGTAAATCTGACAAGATTGTCGTAGGGAAAATTTTTAGAGGTTTCGTTTGGTTTTCTATTTTAGTATTTTTAGTCATTGCCGGATTGGATTTTTACCTAACAACATTAGAATCATTTAATCTAACTGTTTTAAGAGAGTTTGGAGTAATAAATTTTCTAACAATGCTTGCGCCGTATTTGGTCTATCTAACTTTAATTATTTTAATGTTTGCCGTAATTAGGGTAAACAGGAAATATGAAAAATAGCTCGGATAAAATTAAATATTTTATCTACGCCCGGAAGTCAACCGAGTCAGAAGACCGGCAGGTTTTGTCTATCAGCTCACAAATTGACGATTCTAAAAAAGTTGCCGATAAATTTAATCTTAAAGTTGCCAAAGTATTTTCTGAATCAAAGTCTGCCAAACAGCCGGGCCGGGAAGTATTTAATGAGATTATAGAAAGAATAAAAAGCGGCGAGGTTCAAGGCATAATCTGTTGGAAGTTAGATCGTCTGGCCAGAAACCCCGTAGATGGCGGTCAGATATCATGGCTTTTACAGAATGGCATTATTAAGCATATAAAGACGCCAGAGCACGATTATTATCCCGAAGACAACGTTATACTCATGAATGTTGAGTTTGGCATGGCTAATCAGTTTATTATAGATCTCAAAACAAATACCAAAAGGGGTCTGATGGCAAAGGTTAATCAAGGTTGGAATCCTTGTGTTGCTAAGCCGGGTTATATGGGCGACAAATTTAGTTTGAAAGGAGAGAAAAAGATTCTAAAAGACCCAGAGAGGTTTGATTTATTAAAAAAAACATTTGAGCTACTACTGACTGGTTTATATTCTCCTCCACAGGTATTAGATAAACTTAATAACGAATGGGGTTATCGCACGCCGGTTAAAAAGAGGAGAGGTGGCAAACTAATGAGTCAAAGTTCATTTTATAGAATATTAGCTGACCCTTTTAATTATGGCCGGTTTGAGTATCCAGTTGGTAGTGGTGATTGGCATGACGGCAAACACGAAAAAATGATAACAGAATCAGAATACTGGCAAATTCAGGAACTATTAGGCCGTAAGGGAAAAGCACGGCCCCAGAAGCATGTGTTTGCTTTTACCGGAATGATTAGGTGCGGGGAGTGCGGATCAATGATTACTGCAGAAGAAAAATTTAAAACCAACAAAGGCAATGGCCATGTTCGTCATTACACTTATTATCGCTGCACTAAAAGAGTTAAAACTGCCCAAAAGTGCAGTCAGAAACCGATTGAGGTTAAAGATTTAGAATTACAGATAATCAACCAGCTAATAAAGATTAAAATGCCGGAAAACTTTAAGGATATAGCGCTTGAATATCTTGATAAAATAAATGACACAGAAACCGAAGACCGCCAGAAGATTTACGAAAACCAACAAAGAACTTGTGACAGTCTTGAAAAGCAGTTGGATAATTTGTTAAATATGAAGATAAAAGATCAGATCAATGATGAACAATACAAACAGAAGAAAATTGAATTAACCGGCCAGCTGAATAAAATTAGGGAAGCAATCCGGGGGACAGAACACCGGGCAGACAACTGGCGCGAGCTGGCCAAAAAGACTTTTGATTTTGCCTGTAATGCCACCTATAAGTTTGAACACGGCGATTTAGAGACCAAAAAGGCCATCTTGGCGACAATAGGTTCGGACCTCACCCTAAAAGACAAAAAACTCACTATTCAACTCAAAAAACATTTCTCTATCGTTGAGGACGGCTTAGTTGCGATTCTCAAGTATAGCCGTTGGTTAGAACCTGCCAGTAATAGCTCTATTAACGCACAAACCGGCACTTTCATGCCGGCTTATGCGCAAAGGGGTGGCTAGAGGGAATCGAACCCTCACCAACGGGACCACAACCCGCTGTTCTACCACTAAACTATAGCCACCATGAGGTCGCCTTCGGCGACCTAAAATAAAAATTTAAAAATCAAATCTCAAAATTTTTGTATCCGCCCCTGGCGGCTTCTATAATTTTTATTTTTTAGATTTAATTTTTTATTTTGAGCGAAGCGAATCGCGCCTAGCAGGATTTGTCCCGACATAAAGTCGGGATTCCGACTTTCTTATTTTTTAAAAAATATAGTGCGTCGGGAAACCTGCATCTTAGGCTCCGTTCTGCCATCTTTTACGTGCGCCCGGTGCGAATTGAACGCACAGTCTTCGGCTCCGGAGGCCGACGCTTTATCCAATTAAGCTACGGGCGCCCAATTTTTACGAAATATATAAATTTGTTAATAGTTAATGGTTAATTGTTAAAAGTTGATTTAGTACCCCCGGATGGAATCCCCGCCAAAGGCGGGTCCGCTTTTTATAATTTAATAATATGGCGAAGAACCACCATTAAAGGCTCCCCCGCCCGCATCGCTAACGCGAAGCATTGGCGGGCGCGGTAGAAGTTCCTTATTCCCCGCCTGCCATTGCCAATACCCCCGGGTGGAATCGAACCACCATCAAAGGCTTAGAAGTCCCTTATTCTATCCATTGAACTACGGGGGCGCTGGCAATGGCGGGTGGATTAGCCCCGCACCAAGCCAATAACTTAATTTCTAATTCTATATTTGTAAGCCGGAGGCGTTTTTGTGCCCACTAAACAATAATTTAGTTTTAAGTTTTTCGCGGGCTTTAGTGCGGTGGTATCCATTTGTCCCGGTCGCCGTAGGCGACCGAGGATCCCGACTTAACGTCGGGAAACTACGGGGGCGTAATAAAAATTCAAAATTCAAAAATCAAAAGTCAAAATTGTGGAAGTTGCCTTTGGCAACTAAAAACTTTTAATTTTTACTTGTATTTTTGACTTTTAACTTTTGACTTTTAACTTTAGTAAACATAATACCAAATGATTATATCACTAATTTTGCTAAAAGTCAATTCTTTTTTTTACTCTTTCTTCTTTGATGGAACGCTTGGTAGACTTCTTTTAATTGTTGATTAGTGATATGGGTGTAAATTTGAGTCGTGGTGATGGAAGAATGGCCCAACATGGCCTGAACCGAACGGATATCGGCGCCGTTAATCAGTAGATCTGTGGCAAAACTATGGCGCATGGTGTGCGGGGTCACGGTTTTTGTAATGCCGCTGGCTTTGGCATATTTTTTAATTAAACGTTGGATGCTTCGGGGCGTTAAATTTTTTGATTCAGCTCGGCTGCGAGCTTTATCGTGGCGGATAAAAAGATAAACTGCTAAATCTTTCCTCGCGGCCAAATATTGTTTAAGCCAGTGCTTAGTTTGATTAGACAAAAAAACCACTCGTAGCTTATCGCCCTTGCCTCGAACCGTAAATTCATCTTTTTCTAAATTAACCTGATCTTTTTTGAGCGTGCTTAATTCGGAAACGCGTAGGCCAGTTGAAAAAAGCAGTTCCAAGATTGCTTTGTCGCGCCATTGAATAATTTTTGCTTCCGTATCTTTGAGGGGCGCTCCGAGTAACCTTTCCAAGTCACTGCCCTCCAAAAAATCAACTTGTCGGGCTGGCATTTTGGCCAGTTCAATTTTTTCCGGGGCTAATGAATTGACGTCGCGCTTTGCTAAATATTTTAAAAAGGAACGTAAAGCGATTAAATAATAATTCTGGGTGGATTTTTTAAGTGGTCGGCCGGATTGGTCAGTCTGGCGGTTTAACCAAAGCCGGTAGTTTCTGACTAATTCCGCGGTAATTTTTTCGGGCTTGTCAACTTTTGCCCATTTTAAAAACCGAGTTAAATAAAACCCGTAATTATTGATGGTGTTTAAACTGCGGCCTTTTTCCACTTCCAAGTATTCTAAAAATTGACGAAGGAATTTATCCATAGATTTTTGTCATTGCGAGCGATCCCGAGCTTGCCCGCTTTGACTCGCCCGCTTCGCCGAATCGAGGCGAGCGCTCGGCGAGGCAGGTCGAGGGAGGGTGAAGCAATCTGCGAGATCCTTCATCCCGCCGTTGGCGGGATTCAGGATGACAGAAGGGCTGCCCCTTCTGTCATTTTACGACACTTAATCAACTTTGCCAACCCTTAATAATGAAAGCTATAATTCAGCGGATGTGGCAGAGTTTAGTTAGTAAACCTAACCCGGAATGGCTAAAACTTAGAGCAGCCTTCTTACTTATTTTACTCATTGCAGTTTTTATGGTCGCTTTTTATGGGCACAGTGGAAGAATTCGTATCTTGGAAAATGAACTTCAGATTACCAACGGTCAGATTAAGGGCTTGATTGAAAATTTGGTGACTTCTTTAGTTGCGGAAAAAAAAAGAGGGAAATAAGAAACAAGCGGCCGCTCAAGATTTTATTATGATGTCAAAGGGGTATTTACCTATGTAATGATTTTTGACCCTAAGTCGGGCAGAATTTTTATCCGGCAAGGGACGCCTGCCGGCCAAGCTTATCTGACAATCATTGATTCGCATTGACTAAACGAAAGGAGGTGGCCGTTATGGCTGATCAAGACAGGGAAGTTAAAAAAGTTGTTGATTTTTTTCAGAGTGCAGTTTTAAAAGGATATAGCATACTTGGAAAAAAATTTGTTCTTACCGTTGATGATGGGCAGGGAGGTGAAAGGACAGTAGAGGTGGTTGTAAAAGGAGCGCGCCTGACAAGTGATTCAAAAGAATTTGCGCTAATCGTTTTAGCAGATGGCCTTCATATTACTTTTGAGACTGATCCTCGACGGGCGATATTAGGTAGCGAGATAGTTGCTGTCACAGAGAAGTGACAGTTGAAGTGACAAGTTGTCCTTTTGATTCTTGAGTTCTGGGAACAGAACTCTTTTTTTAACCAAGATTGACAATAGAATTAGGATGTGATATTATCTAAGCAGTTTAAATAATTAAGATGGACGGTTTCTCGGATTTGCCTAATTCAGACAAGTCTTGGAAAGCCGTTAGAGTTAGGGCCAAGCGAAATATGTTAGACAAAAAGAAGAAAGAAAAAATCATCGCCAAATTTAAAACCCATACGAGCGACACGGGTTCAAGCCAGGTCCAAGTCGCAATTTTAACCGAGGAAATCAAAGATTTAACCAAACATTTGAAGTCCCACAAAAAGGACTTTTCTTCCCGGCGGGGACTTTTGAAAAAAGTGGCCGAACGACGGCGACTTTTAAGTTATTTAAAAAGGGAAGATGAAAAAGGCTATGAGAAATTAATCAAAGATTTAAAAATCAAAGTCGTGGCGCCGGAAGCTGAAGAGCAGGAAACAGTTGAACCGGATTTTATCGCTACTCCAGAAGCGGAAAAAGCCACAGAAGAGCCAGTGGCTTAAGTTTAAAATTGTTTTTCAAGTTATACTTATCATTAAGCACCCCGCCAAAGTTTTTGTTTCGCAAAAATTTAGGCGGGCAAGACTCAAATTTTTAAAGGTCAGATTTTTTAAAGCAGTCAGCTAATTTAAAAAGTATTTATCTATGATCAAGCATAAAGAGCAGCGAGTCGGGATTTTTGTCGATGTGGCTAATATGTACCACTCGGCTAAAAATCTTTATCATGCCAAAGTTAATTTTAAGGAAGTTTTAAGACAGGCGGTTGCGGGACGAAAATTAATTCGCGCCATTGCTTATGCCATTCGTTCGGAGTCAGAAGAAGAAAAAGGTTTTTTTGGCGCTTTGGGCGGCCAAGGCTTTGAAGTTAAGGCCAAAGATTTGCAGGTTTTCGCCGGTGGTGCCAAAAAAGCAGATTGGGATGTGGGCATTGCTATTGATGCGATTAAAATGGCGGATAAGTTAGACTGTATTATTTTGGTTTCTGGCGACGGTGACTATGCGCCGCTCGTGACCTATTTAAAAGAGAATAAAGGATGCCAAGTTGAAATTTTGGCGTTTGGTAAAACCACTTCTTCAAAATTAGTTGATTTAATTGATGACTTTACCGATTTAGGCCAGGATCCAAAAAAATACTTAATTACTGATGAGCGAAAATTTAAATTGATTCCAGACATTAGTCGTTTAACAAAAAGATAAATAATTTTTACTGATTTATCTAACAGCGTTGTTAGTAGCTATTAAGATATAATATTTGATATCCCCGCAGCTCTGCTGCGGTTGGGTAATTCATTGCAAATCTACAAATGATATGCGAATACTTCAAATCTATTCGTATCATTCGTATAAATTCGCATCCTTAGCATTATATTTTAATAAGTACTAGTAACGTCAACCGGTAGATCAGCAATTGAGGAGAAAAAGTATGGCAAAAAAGACTTTTGAGACTGATTTTGCCGGAAAAAAATTAATTATTGAAACTAATGAACTGGCGCAGCAAGCCAATGGTTCCTGCACGGTTCGTTATGGCGACACGGTGGTTTTAGCCACCGCGGTCATGGGTTCAGTCCGTGAAGGAGTGGACTTTTTTCCGTTAGCGGTTGATTATGAGGAACGGCTTTATGCCGCCGGAAAAATTAAAGGCAGTCGTTGGATTAAGCGGGAAGGCCGGCCGTCAGATGAGGCGGTGCTGACTTCACGTTTAGTTGACCGTTGCATCCGTCCGCTTTTCCCCAAAGATTTGAAAAATGAAGTTCAGATTATTTTAACCGTGCTGTCTTTTGACGCGGAAAATGATTCTGATGTCGTTGGCTTAATTGCGGCTTCAACCGCCTTGGCTATTTCTAATATTCCTTGGCAGGGACCATTGGGCGGATTAAGATTGGGCCGAGTGGAGGGCGAATGGATCATTAATCCGACCTTTACCGCTCGGGAAAAAAGCGAATTTGATTTAGTCGTGGCCGGTTTAGCTGATAAAGTTTTAATGCTTGAAGCTGAAGGCAATCAGGTGGGCGAGGTTATTGTCTACGAGGCCATTGAATTTTCTTTGAAGCATATTAAAAAAATAATTAGTTTTATTAATGAAGTCGTGGCGGCGGTGGGTGATAAAAAAGTTATACCTAAAACGCAAACCACTGAAAGTGAAGAGGAAACGCCGCAGGCAAGGCTTGAATTAGAACAGAAGGCGAGTAATTGGATTAAAAAAAATGTGCCTCAGATTTTATTTGATCAAACGCTAAAATCAAAAGCCGAGCGGAAAGCCGTTTTGGCCAAAGCCCAGCAAGATTTAATGGTTGATTTAGAAAAACAGGGCGTGGGTAAAGAACGACGGAAAAAAGCCATGAGTTTAGTGGAAGAGTTTATTGAAAGAGAAGTTTCCCGGGCGATTGTAGAAGAAAAATTACGGGTTGATGGCCGAAAAATTAATCAAGTGCGGCCGCTTGATGTTCAGATTGGCGTTTTGCCGCGGACTCACGGTTCAGGGCTTTTTAGCCGAGGCGAAACCCAAGTGCTTTCCATTGTCACTTTGGGGGCGCCGGGTGATGAGCAATTTTTGGAAGGGTTAGAGGAAAGCGGTCGTAAGCGCTTTATGCATCATTACAATTTTCCGCCCTATTCGGTTGGTGAAGCCGGTCGGCTGGGTTCACCGGGCCGCCGCGAAATTGGCCACGGAGCGCTTGCCGAAAAAGCGATTCGGCCCTTAATGCCGGCTAAAGAAAATTTTCCTTATACGATTCGAGTGGTTTCCGAAGTTTTGAGTTCTAATGGTTCATCGTCTATGGCTTCAGTTTGCGGTTCAAGCTTAGCCTTGATGGACGCGGGTGTGCCGATTAGTAAAGCAGTCGCCGGCATTGCCATGGGCTTAGCTTCTGATGAGGCTAAAAATAAATATCAAGTTATCACTGATCTGCAAGATTTGGAGGATGGTGATGGCGGCATGGACTTTAAAATTGCCGGCACTAAAGATGGCATTACCGCCATTCAGTTAGACACAAAAACTCACGGCTTACCCTTAACGGTTGTCAAACAAACTTTAGAGCAGGGTTTAGCCGCCCGTTTGGAAATTTTAGGCGCTATGGAAAAAGTTATCACCGAATCGCGGACAAATTTATCGCCTTATGCGCCGAGAATAATTTCTTTTAAGATTAATCCGGAAAAAATTCGTGAAGTCATTGGTCCGGGCGGAAAAGTGATTAATAAAATCATTGAAGAAACCGGGGTGCAAATTGACATTGAGCCAGACGGTATGGTGATGATTACGGCAATGGCTGAAGATGGTGGTCAAAAAGCGGCGGAAATCATTAAAAATATCGTTCGGGAAGTAGTGGTTGGTGAGGTTTTTACCGGTAAAGTCAGCCGTTTATTTGATTTTGGCGCTATGGTTGAAATTTTGCCTAATCAAGAAGGTATGATTCATATTTCTGAATTAGACCACCAGCGGGTCAATCGGGTGAGTGATGTTGTCAATGTGGGTGATGTGGTGACGGTTAAGGTGATTAAAATTGACGAAAAGGGCCGAGTGAATTTGTCTTTAAAAGCAATGAAAGAGGGCCAAGGTCCAAGTGGTTTAGCTGACCAGCCGCGCGAGAAAAGACCATTTTTTCGTCCAAAAAAGAAAAGATTTTAAATGAGTTAGTCAGTAAAATCAGTAAATTAAATTAAGCCTCTTGGTTAAATTTACTCATTAGCTTCATTTACTATTATTATGGAAGATCCCTTCCAGATGATTAAGCAACAAAACCAAGTAACGATTAAATCATCACGGTTTAAAAAATTAGGTTGGTTGCTGATTGGTGGTGGGGTTTTTTTTATTTTACTTTTTAGCAGTTTATTTTATTGGTGGTATCAGTTTGACACTACTGATAATTTGATTAAGCTGGTGCCAGTTGATTCAGTTTTTTATTTTTCTTTAAAAGATGCTGGTCCTTTTGGCCAAAAAAATTTAGCGCTCATGCTGCCACCCCAGCCGTTTTTCAAAAATTTAAATATTAACGATGAATTATGGCAAAAGGCAAAAAGTTTTGCTCTGATTTCTTTTCCAACGGCCAGTGCGTCGACAACCCAAGAATTTAATCTGGTTTATTTATTTGAATTAAAAACATTACCCGCGTCAAACTCTTTGGTATCTTCAAAAAAGTATCTTATTTTGCCAAACAATTTTTTAGTCTTAGCCGACAGCGATGCGGCTTTAGTTAAAGTGAAACAAGTTTATAACCACGAGATTTTTTCTTTAGCCAATCAAATTGATGATAAAAATTTTAAAAATTGGCCAGTTCATTTTTTTATTTCCAAAAATAACCTAATAAAATTTTTAAATCAAAATAATAATGGCTTGAATACAATTTTTACTCACCTGATGGCTGATGATTTATATCTTTCGGCCCGAGCCAGGGACCAGGGCTGGCAGTTTGAATTTTCGGGGCGTAATTGGCCGGTTGGTGAAAGCACGCCGTCGGTTGAATTTTTACCCCAGAACTTTATCTTTTATGCCTCCGGGATTAATCTTTGGGCAATTTTTAATCAACTAAAAGACAGTGAACCGGCAGTTTTTGATTTTTGGCAGGGACTAGTCAGTTTTAGTCAGGAGGTTTATCAGTTTGATTTAGAAACTTTAAGCCAAAACCTTTTCCAAAGGCCGGCTAATTTGATTATTTTTAATGGGGAAAGCCAGAACGAAAACCGGTATCACTATATTTTGATTCAGCCGCTGGCCGAAAGTAAGCTAGCTGATGATTTTCGCCAAGCAATTAGCATTGTTTTAGCTCAAATTTTACCCACGGAAAAGCCCAAACGTTTAGCCGATGGGACTTTTGTGACGGAGCTTTTGGCTCAAGCGCAAGCTTGGCCATGGCAAAAAGAAATTAATCCGCAAGGTCTAGAGATTAATTATTTAAATATCCCGCCCTGGAATCTTGAAATCAATTATTTAATTAAAGATCATTATCTTTTTATCAGTTCCAGCCGTTCTTATCTAAATAATTTTTTAACTGATTTTAGTTTGGCGGTTGTTGACTTAAAGAAAAATTGTTCTTTAGGCGGTTTTAATCAGCCAAAAAATTTGATCATCATTAATGGTTTGGGCTTGCCCGAAGCTCTTAAGCCATATTTTTTTCCGGACTTAACCTTCCTTGGCTTGTTTAAGGGAAAAACTTCTGGTTGCAATTTTGTTTTAGAATAGCTGTGGATAAGATGTTAATAGTGTTAAAAAATTAAGACAAAAAAATGATTATTTGCAAAGAGAAAAAAATTGCTAAAATAAAGCATTTTTTTATTTTTTCAGCTTAAATATTGACATAATTATTTATCTGTGATATAGTAGTAGTAGAAAATGTCTATATTGAAAACTGAATTTAGAAAAGTTTCCCCAAAATATAGTTTTGGAGAAATTTTTTTCTTCTCTACTAATCTTTTTTTCTGGGATATAAAACTGACTATTTCCCACAAAAACAAAAACAAAATCTGGTTGAAGGACCTATAAAAGAGTTCTAACCAAAGAGGGGTAGAGGAGAGCTTCAGTCAGTAGAAGCAATTTTGCCGCTTTTAGTGGCTAATGTCTGTGCGTTCAGTAGAGGGAAAATCTTAAAAGGTTTTCTGCCTACTGGGCGTATAGGCGTCCGCTGAAAGCTTTAAGGCGCGGGCGTCATACATCAACAATGTATTTAGGGCGCGACAACCGCGCCTTTTTTTATTCTCCTTCGCCGAATACCCGATGGTTTTGCCGTGGTGATGCCCGGCCTTGGCAGTCGAAGCGGTTGCTTCGGCGGAATAGGCAAGGCGAGGAGAATAACCCTTCCGAAACTCGTCTTCGGCGAGCGAAGGAGGGTATTTGGCTACGGAAGAATTCCGCTCGTGATACCCTGCGCCTTTGGCGCCGGGAGCTTCATCGCTTAAAAAGATTTTTTCAGTTTAGTTTTTGGTGGCGCTTTAATTTATTCAACCTTAGGGCGGTACTGAAGAGCTTCTGCCACGTGTTCAAGCTTAATTTGTTCTTGACCGGTTAAATCGGCAATGGTCCGGGCGATTTTTAATAAACGAAAGTAGGACCGGGCGGATAAATTAAGTTGGGTGACGGCTTGCCGCAGCAGATCTAAAGTTTTTTGATCCACCGCACAGAATTCTTTGGTCTGGCGCGACGACATTTCGGAATTAGTAATTAAATTTATCCCTGAAAAACGTTTGAGCTGAATCGCCCGAGCCGCTAAAACCCGTTTTCTAATTTCAATTGAACTCTCCGCCGGTTGATCGCTGGTCAATTTTTCAAATTTGACTTTTGGCACTTCAACATGCAAATCAATCCGATCAATGAGCGGCCCGGAAATTTTTTTCTGGTATTTAATAATCGCTGAAGGAAAACAGCTACAGTTGCGTTCCGGGTCGGTTAGGTAGCCACAAGGGCAAGGATTCATGGCGGCCACCAAAATAAATTTCGCCGGGAAACGTAGACTGCCGGCGGCTCTTGAAACACAAACCAGACCGTCTTCTAACGGC
>MHII01000023.1:42744-71932 GCA_001817425.1 Candidatus Buchananbacteria bacterium RIFCSPHIGHO2_02_FULL_39_17
AAAACGTTTCTGGGAAATTCGGCAAATTCATCGAGAAACAAAATTCCCCGGTGAGCAAGTGAAATTTCTCCCGGTTTTGGCCAAGCGCCGCCGCCCACTAACGCCACGCCTGAAGCCGTATGGTGCGGATTGCGAAATGGTCGGTTGAGCAGCAATGGTTTTTCGGCGGGCAATAATCCGGCGACGCTGTAAATCCGAGTTACCTCTAAAGATTCATCTTGTGTTAAGGGTGGTAAAATCGTCACCATGGTTTTAGCTAAAAGAGTTTTGCCCGCGCCCGGCGGTCCAGACATTAAAAGATTATGGCCGCCGGCGGCCGCAATTTCCAAAGCCCGCTTGACTTGGGTCTGGCCGCGGATAAAAGCCATATCAAATTCCGGATTATTAGTTTCCAGTAAAACCGAAAAATTCGGCGCATCGTTAAATTGTTTTAAACTAATTTTTTCATTGAGGTGGTCAACTAATTCGCCCAAGTTTTGTAAGCCAAAAATTTGTAGGCCAGAAATCAGAGCCGCTTCAGCGGCATTGGCTTTAGGCAAATAAATAATTTTAATGCCTTTTTCTTTTGCCGCTAAGCAAACCGAAAGCACGCCATTAACCGGCCGCAACTGGCCGTCTAAAGCCAGTTCGCCTAAAAAAAGCTGATGCCGCCAATCTGCCCTTAACTTTAATTGTTTTGAGACTAAAAGGATACTCACCGCAATCGGCAAATCATAGGCTGGGCCTTCTTTTTTAAGATCCGCCGGGGCTAAATTAATCGTGACTTTGCCCCGGGGCATTTTTAAACCGGTATTTTTAATGGCTGAACGCACCCGCTCGCGGGATTCATCAACGGCTTTATCCGGCAAACCAACAATAAAAATGCCGGGCAAGGCCGATGAAGTATCAGCTTCAACTTCCACTAATTCGCAGTCAAGGCCAATTAAGGCGGCGGATAAAACTTTACTAGACATAGATAAATCAATTTTTAATTTTTAAATTCGAATTTTAATTCAATTTTTAATAATTTAATATTTTAAAGAAGAAATTATTTTACCAAAAATTAACGTTAATTCCTGAGCTTCTTGCCAAAGTTTTTGGCAGTTTTCTAGGTGGCTAGGATTCGCTTTAGCAATCATTCTAAGCCAATGTTTAGTTTCTTGGCATTCCTTTTTACAAAAATAGATTCTATTTTTAAAATCTTTTTTTGAGCTACCGCTGTTAGCTTCCATATAATTAGCGCCAACACTAGTGCCAGATCGAACAGTTTGACTGATCAAAGATTTATTAATATTGTTATCAGGTAATGATTGGCAAAATTCAATTATATTTTCGCCAAATTTTGCCGTTCTCTCCTCCAAATCAAATTTTTTCTTGTCATCCATCATAGCTTTAAAAATTAGGATATTAATTTATTGAATCAAAATTAAAAATTCGAATTTAAACAAAAAAGCGCCATTATGCGCTATATTTTTTTGGTCAATTGTCTCTTATTGAGTTTAAGCCTAATTTTTTCTTTTGTCAACCCGCCTAAACTTTTATCTCCTACTCTAAATAACTTATCATTTGATTAAATATTGTGGCTCATTATTAAAAAATTAGTCACCCTTAAAAAATTTGGGTGGGTCAACTAAAAGATATAAACACCATAAAGCGACACCAAAACTAATCATCACATCCGCCAAATTAAAAACCGTAAACCAAGGCACGTCAATATAATCAAGAACTAGACCGAAGCGGAGGCGATCAATTAAATTAGAAACCGCACCGGCAATAATTAAAGTGATAAAAAAAGTATTAAAAACTTTTTTTTGCTGGTAGGACTTGACTAAGACAAAAAATAAAAAGAAGATAATTAAGAACACCGCTATGGTTAAAAAAATTCGGGGGAGAATCAGACCAAAAGCCATTCCGGTGTTTGTTTCTAAATGAAAATTAAATAAGCCAGAAATAAAATCACTTCCGATTTTCACGGAAGGATTTTTTAAAAACCAGAGTTTTAAAAACCGATCAAAAGAAAAAATGATTAAGACGAATAAATTTAAAAGGATTAAGCGCAACATCAACACCGTTATTCGCCTTTAAGTTTCTTTTTACAGTCAACGCAGGAAGTGGAAGTGGATCTGACCAATAAACGTTTTTCTTCAATCGGTTTGCCGCAGTATTTGCAAATCCCATAAGTGTCTTTCGCCAGGCTGGCCAAAGCTTTCTTAACATCCGCTAATTGTTTTTCCAAAGTGTGCTCAAGTGAGAGTCGATCGCCGTAAGCGGCGACCTCGGCGGCGTTTTCGTCTTCCTTATTGCCATATTCAGGAAATTCCGCCTCATAGTCATCATTGAGATTTTTATTTTTTTTGGCAAATTCCAAAAGTTCTTTTTCTAGCCGTTCTTTTTCTTCCAGGAGCTGATTTTTGATTGTCACTAAAGTCTTTTTGTCCATATGAATCACGAGATATTACCATTCATATTATACCATTAGTAAATATTGTCAACAACCAATTGACATTAAACAGTGTTTGTGTTAATTTCCCAACTGGAGGGTATTAATAAGATGTTCTTTGGAAAGGAGGATGTAGAAATGGCGAGAGATACAATAACCTATTGGTTTGTAGAGCCGCGGAATATTTTTACCAATCAAGTGATCGCGAGTCGACTTGCTCAACAGAATCAAGCCGGTGAAGATCGGCAAGCAGTGGTGATGCTTGATGATCGAGGGAAATCTCCTTCAGTTTGGCAAGTTGATTATTCTTTTGTTGCAGAATTATTGCGTTCAAAGAGAACCGTGTCGCTTGATTTCCGTGTCTATAATCGGCAAGGCGATCGCGGCCCAATTCGCTGCTGGAAATTCGGCGGTAAAAAGAAGAAACGAGTATTAGTTTTTCGCTAGAGTGGCAACTGAACTTTGCCCTAAGCCCGGCGATCACTTCAACGGGCTTTTTAATTTTTTAAGAGATTATGTCTGGTTGACAAACTAACCAGATAAGAGTAAACCAAGATTAAGGATGTTCTTTAAAAGGAGGGAAATATCGTGATAACTAAACCGATGACTTACGGCAATTTTATTGATGCGATGAAGCAAGTTTCGGTTGGCAATATGTATGCCGAAACTTTCATTGAAGAGTGGGAACGGTTGGTTCCTTCAGAACAACTCCAACAATATCGTGCCGAACCCCTAATAGAAGATGGGGTTATAAATTTTGTCGAGGATGCGGCCGGATGGTTTCAAAAGGTCATTGAAGGGACTTGGGGTGAAAAGCTGTATGCTGAACGAGTGGCAAGCGGGCACGCTTTTCTGAAAGCAATACATGCCAAGTGTCAAAAGATTGGTATAGAAGTTGAGTTAGAAAAAATTGATGTGCCCCTTACGCCCTCTGATTTAATGTCTGTCGCAGGTCTTGTGCACATCACTCCTAAAGGTAATGTTGAGCTGACTGAAATGGGCCAACAATTAGCCAATGAAAGTCAGGCTCAATAATTCATGGGGCCCAGCTTTTTATTTGAGGTACTTGGAAAAGCCAAGGCCTCTTTTTATTTGACAGCATTTTTAATTTATTCTATACTGAAATTACTTAATTCTTAAAAAAACTCTATGAAAAAAGTGATTTTTATTAGTCTTTTGGCTTTAGCTATTGGCGCTTTCGCTTCCATTGCGTACGCCAATCATTCGTGGGGTGGTTACCATTGGGCGCGTACCGTTAACCCATTTAACCTGAAGTTTGGCGACAACGTTTCAACGGTCTGGGACGGCCACCTTGCTACCGCATCGACTGACTGGAGCGTGTCTTCGGTGTTAGACACCACGATCGTTACCGGTCAATCCAAAGGGAACTGTCGGCCTACAAAAGGACGGGTAGAGGTTTGCAACAAAACCTATGGCGACAACGGCTGGTTGGGGCTAGCCCAAATTTGGGTGAGCGGCAGCCATATTACCCAAGGCGTTGCCAAGATGAATGATACCTATTTTAATATCGCGCCCTACAATACTCCAGCCTGGAGACAGTTCGTCATCTGCCAAGAAGTTGGGCATACGTTCGGACTAAACCATCAAGATGTGAATTTTAGCAATGCGAACCTAGGCACTTGTATGGATTACACAAACGATCCCGATGGTACGCTCTACGGTCAGCTCGATAATGAGCACCCGAATCAGCATGACTACGATGAGTTGGAACTAATCTATGCCCATCTGGATGCCAGCACTACTCTTTCTAGTAAAAAGTCTTCGGCGTCAGCGGATGACATTGATACTTCTTCGCCATCAGAGTGGGGTAAAGTGATCCGAAAATCTAGCGATGGACGCAGCTCTCTTTATGAAAGAGATTTGGGTAAAGGAAATAAGCTATTTACTTTCGTCATCTGGGCAAATTAAGTCTAGTCGCTGAATTTGATTTTAAAAGGAATCCATGAAAATAAGAAAAAACTGCTCATAATTGAGCCGTTTTTTCTTGGTTGGATTTTGTTCTCTAAATCTATTTTATCACTTCCGGGCGACATTTTTGGTACGTTTAGTGAGAATAAATTTTTTTTATGTTATAATATTTGATATCCCCGCAGCTCTGCTGCGGTTGGGTAATTCATTAAATCCATGAAACAAAAAACCACATTTTTTATTATTATAATCATTTTTATCATATTGATCGGCGCTGGATTTTATTTTAGCCAAAAAACTAAGGATTTTTTGCCCAATTTGGTCAGTCAAAAAGATCCAGGCCAAAATTTTTATTCAATTTCCCAAATCAAGCAGGGGAATTTGCCGTTCGGTAATTATCAAACCCAAGGTTACGTCGTCAAAATTTACACCTGCCCAGCCTGCCCGCCACCAAGCCAATGCAAGCCCTGCATGGGTAATAACATCGTGATCTCCGAACTTCAAGTGTTGCGGCAGAATTATAATTTAACCAATCAAGATTTGCTGATTTTTACTGATGATCCCAATCAGTTTGAATTGGGCAAAAAATATCAATTCACGGTTCGGTTAACTGAAATCAAGTCAACCAATGAGCCGATTAATGATGTTGAATTAGGCAGTTTCCAAGCGATGGACTAAGCTGGCTTGTCAGCCCTAAATAATTAGGTTAAAATAAGATTACTTTTTAAAGGGAGTAGAGGGAGTAGAATGATAAATAAAAAAACAAAAATAATTTTTTGGGCGGCTGGAGTCATCATTGTCATCGGCGGCATTGCGGGAGGGGTTTTTTATTATTCAACACCCGGGCAATATGATGAATTTGTCCGCTGTCTCAAAGAGAAAAAAGCGATTTTTTACGGGGCATTTTGGTGCCCCCACTGCCAAAATCAAAAAGAAATGTTTGGCCGTTCGGCGCGGCTATTGCCTTATGTTGAATGTTCCACCCCAGATGGTCGGGGCCAGAAAGAAACTTGCCAAAAAGCCGAGATTACTTCATACCCAACTTGGGAGTTTAGTGACGGTTCGCGTTTAACCGGGAGCTTATCGCTTCAGCAATTATCGGACAAAACAACCTGCGCCGTATCATCGTCTTAAAGATTAATCTTTTATTTTTAAAATGAATTTAGTTGACCTCATTAATAAAATTCTTGCCGGTTTAACTATTGCCGGTCAAGTTATTTTTTTGGTTTTACTAATTTGTTTAATTTTTAGTCGTAAGAGTAAAGCTTTTCAACCTTTAGTCAAATTTGTTACTGATCGGGCAATTATTTTTTCTTTGATTATTGCTCTGACTGCCACCTTAGGCAGTCTTTTTTATTCGGAGATTGCCGGCTATGAACCGTGCAAGCTTTGTTGGTTTCAGCGGATTTTCATGTATCCGCAGGTGATTATTTTAATAATCGCTTTAGCCAAAAAAGATCAAAGAATAAATGATTATACTTTAGTTTTATCCATCATTGGCGGGCTCATTGCCGCTTTTCATTATTTTAGCCAGGTTAGTGGCATTAGTTTATTGCCCTGCGCGGCGATTGGCTATTCCGTTTCTTGCGCTCGCCGGTTTGTTATGGAGTTTGGTTATTTAACAATTCCGTTAATGTCATTAAGCGCTTTTGCCTTGATTTTTATTTTTGCCGTTTATCAAAAAATATTTGGCAGAAAAGTTTAGATAATTTTTATAATATTAATTTGTTCTTGACCCGCCTAAGTTTTCAAATATTTATTATGTTTATTAAAAGTGAAAAAGACGGTAATATATATATTGGTTATGCCGATAACTTAGTATAATCGTTTTGAAAAGCGTAGTTAAAGTATTTTCTGCATTAATTTGAAAATTTTGGCGGGTTGACAACTAAGCCTCAAGGAGGGCAGGGTAGTCTAAAAGTGCCAAGGTTATTAATTTAATTTCCGACTTGAGGATTTGAGCTTTTACCATTACCCTTTTTCTGACTGTTTTATTACTGGTTTAGTGCCAGACGAAACAGCCAGTATCAGCGCAAGCTTATGAAACCATCGGACAATTATTTTGGTCCTCATTTAATGCTTGAAGGTTACGGCTGCGACCGAAAAAAATTGTTGGATATGCGTCGAGTCTTCAAATTTTTAAATAATTTGCCAAATTTAATTGGGATGCATAAGATTTCGACCCCTTATGTCATTGATTATGACGGCGGGGAAAAACCCAAAGATTGGGGTTTTTCCGGCATGGTCCTAATCGCTGAATCCCATATCAGTATTCACACTTTCCCTGAAAAAAATTTTGTTAGTATTGATGTTTATTCTTGCAAAATTTTTTCTAAAGAAAAAGTCGTAAAAATTTTTAAGCAATATTTTTCACCTAAATCGGTCGAGATAAATTTAGTCATCCGCGGCAAGAAGTTTGAGAAGACTTAAATTATTTTTTTGCCGTTTTGCTAAAATAAAAACACCAATTTTTTTGGTGTTTTTATTTTTCATCCACTAGATCAGAAAAGCGGCACTATTTTGTGTAAGACAGCGGGTTTCTTTTGACGCCATTGCTCCAAACTTCAAAATGGACATGGGGTCCAGTTGAGCGGCCGGTTGAACCCATGGCTGCAATGAGTTGGCCTTTACTGACCTGGTCGCCAACGGCAACATAATTTTTACTATTATGGCCATAGAGAGTTTTAAAACCATTGCCGTGGTCAATCACAATCATAATCCCATAGCCGCCATTCCAGCCGCCCTGAGATTTAACGACAACGCCAGCGTCAGCGGCATAAATCGGTTTGCCAAAACCGCAGGCAATATCAATGCCGGTGTGGCGCCAACGGAAATATTGGCTGAGGCGGCGGCAGCTCGTTGGCCAACCAAAGCGGCCAGTGGAAGCAATTTGTTGGGTTGGCTGTGGCGTTAAGCTTCTGATACTGTAGCTCGGGGCGCTAATGATTTTTTTGCCCCCCGGAATCATTAATTTTTCACCCAAACGGATATCGGCGGCAGAAGCTAATTTATTAAATTCAATGATTTTTTCCGGCTCAACGCCGTATTTTTTAGCGATAGTGTTTAAGGTTTCACCGCGCACGACTTTATGTTGTAGACCAGAGGTAGGCAAAATCGTTAATTTATCGCTTGGCCGAATTAAGCTGTAAGCGCTTAAATTGTTTTCCCATAAGATGGTATTAACCGAGATGCCAAATTTGTCGGCAATTTCTGAAATCGTGTCGCCGATTTGAACAGTATAATAAACAATTTGGTCGCGTCGCCGTAACTGTTCCTCGGCGGGTGAAATAATTGGTTTAACCAGTGCGCCCGAGCCGCTTAGGGCTGGGGGTAAAATTTCTTGCTCTTCTTCGGTGAGACGAGGTTCGGTCGCCACGCCACTTTGCCCTAAATAACGAGTCACTCTCTTGGTGGCGGTGACTGGGCCTTCTTCTTCAAAAGTGACGCTATAATCTTCCGGGGCCACTAATGATGAAATAATGCTAGTCTGGCCAATGTCTTGGTGGTGAATTTCATAAGCATCAAGATTAGCGGCAGTGGTTAAAAGGCTAATAATGACAATTAACAGATGGATGAGATAGCGGCGGGAAAAGGGGTGGGTTAAGCGGTGGCGGATTTTATGAGGGGCATAAAATTTAGTTAAAACTTTTTTGGCGACCAAATAAAATTTATAGCTTGGTAAAACTAAGACTAATAACAAAAAATGCCCTAATTTAATTAGCGGCTTGCCGGTATTCTTTATCAGTCGGGCTAATCCTTGGCTGAGATAAATTCCACCCTTTAAGGCCTTAACCAGAAAGACGATTAATGAATTTTTAAAATTCTCGGAAATAAGCTTTTAGAACAAAATTTAATTTTTAGCAATTAAACTTTGAGCAACAACAGTTAAAAAATAACACATTAAACCTTAGTTGTCAACCCGCAGTAGAATTTTGACTTGATTTATGATTTAAAAAATATTCTTTGAAATTCTTTTTTAGATTTTTATAATTTGTAAATAGATAAAATTAAGGTGTCGGCTCCCCGCCCGACTTCGCCTTTGACCATTGAATATTAATAATATTGCCATTCTTAGGGTTTAATCTTGTTTTCTTGTAATATTTTTAGACCCAGGCGAAGTCAAAGGCGGGCGGGTGCCGATAATATTATTATTCATACTGCCTTTCATCCGTCCTGCCGGGGGCGGGACGGTATTCGGCCAGCAACATTATAAATGTCAAAATTTCACTACGGGGTCAATTATATAAATTTAATAGAAATTGATTTATCAGCTTAAGTATGTTAAATTAATGAAGTAAAAAACTTTAAAAGATAGCTTGCGACTAAGGTATGGATTATACGCCTTATTTCATTTTGTTCATGATTATCATCAGTTTTGCCGTGATGACTTTTTTATTAAATAAACGAATTAAAGGCTTAGGGGAAAAACCAAAAGATGAGCAATCGCTTTTACTTTTACAGAACCAATTAAATGAAATTCGCCGCGAGCTTGACCATAAATTAGGGGAACTGCCAAAAATGATGCAGCAGCAGTTTGGCCAAAGCGCCCAAATTATCAGAGAAGTAACCGAACGGCTGACTAAACTTGATGAAACTAATAAACAAGTTATTAATTTTGCCGATCAGCTGCAGAATTTACAAGACATTTTGAAAAATCCAAAACAGCGCGGGGTTTTGGGTGAATATTATTTGGAGACAGTCTTGAAAAATGTTTTGCCGCCAAGTAACTATCAGATGCAATACAAATTTGTTGATGGTCAAATCGTTGATGCCGTTATTTTTTTGCAAGACAAGATTTTACCCATTGATTCCAAATTTTCTTTGGAAAATTACAATCGGATTTTAGGTGAGCGTGATTTGCAAGCCAAAGAGTCGCTCGAGCGACAATTTAAGCAAGATCTGAAGAACCGTATTGATGAAACTGCCAAATATATTAGGCCCAAGGAAAACACGATGGATTTTGCTTTTATGTTTATACCATCAGAAGGAATTTTTTACGATCTTTTAATTAATCAAATCGGCACTATTAAAATTAACACCCGTGATTTAATTGAATATGCTTTTAAAGAAAAACACGTTATCATTGTTTCACCGACCTCATTTTTTGCTTATTTACAAACAGTTTTGCAGGGCTTGCGGGCCTTAAAAATTGAGGAATCGGCCAAAGAAATCCGCAAGCGGGTTGAAGTCCTTGACCAACATCTTAAAAGTTATTATTCTTATCATCAAAAATTAGGCAATAATTTGAGCACGACAGTTAATATGTTTAATTTATCAGATCGAGAATTTAAAAAGATTGATAAAGATATTGTGAAATTAATTGGTGGCGAAAGCAATATTGAGCCGCTGGAGCTGGAAAGGCCTAAAAAAGATGAATAAGGAAACGAGTAAATTTAGTGAACTGGAAAAAGCCATTATCCGGACCGTGGCTTTTTTTGATATTTTTGATTATCCCTTAACGATTCTGGAAATTTATAAGTGGTTTTATCTAACAATTAACCCCCAACAATTTCCGCCAGAGGCGGATCAGTTTTTGGCTGAAACTATTAATAAGAAAAGGGAAACTAATTTGAGTGAGATTTTGGTGGGCTTGGAAGAGTTAAAAAAGAAAAAAGTAATTGATTCTAAAAACGGATTTTATTTTTTTCCCGGGCGGGAAAACCTGGTTAATCTTCGGCAGGGCCGTTATTTATTGGCTGAAGCAAAGTTTAAAATTGCCCGCCGTGCCATTAAATTTTTGCGATTTATTCCTTTTATTAGAATGATTGCCGTTTGCAATAACGCTGCTTATAGTAATGCGGCAGCCAAAAGCGATATTGATTTTTTTATTGTCGTGGCGCAGGGACGAATTTGGTGGACACGGCTATTAATTACTTTACTCTTAACGGTTTTGGGCTTGCGCCGGCATGGCCAAAAAATCACTGACCGCATTTGCTTAAGTTTTTATTTGACTGACGACTCACTTAATTTATCTTCAATTGCTTTAAAGCCAATTGACCCTTACTTTATTTATTGGTTAGCGACTTTGGCACCGATCTATCAGGCCGAAAATTATCCCGCATTTTTGCGGCAAAATTTATGGTTAAAAGATTATTTGCCCAATTTTTATCCGGTTTCTTTGGCCGATCGGCGGCAGCTAAAAAATCAGGGGTTTCTAAAAATTTGTAAACAAATTGGTGAATTTATTTTTTCTGGTTGGTTAGGAAAAGGTTTAGAAAATTTTGCCAAAGCAATTCAGCTTTTAAAAATGAAAAAAAATAAAAAAAGTTTAGCTAATAAGCCGGACAGCCGGGTGGTGATTAGTGATATCATGTTGAAATTCCACGAAACCGACCAGCGCCAAATTTTTTATCAAGCTTGGCAAGAAAAATTAAATTTATTAGGCATTAATGTTTAATTATTTGGTTAAAAATAAAAATTATTTAATTTTACTTTTTACGCTAGCCTACGTGGCCGCTTTTGGTATTAATGCTTTTTCCAATACCAATTTTGAATTTTTATATTACACCTTTTTAATTATTATATTAATTTTTGTCACTATTTTGGTAAATCAAAGACTTTACTTAGATTTCTTCATAATTTTAAATTTATCACTTTTGGGTTTTTTTCATCTTTTAGGCGGCAATTTATGGTTTCAAGATCTGCGACTTTATGATTTTTATATCATTCCCGGTATTTTTCGTTATGATAATTTTGTCCATACTTATGGCAGTTTTATTGCCACCTTGGCTCTTTATAGTTTATTAAGTAACTACATTGATCAAAAGATTAAGCAAAAATTTTTTATTTTTTCTTTCATTTTAATGTTCATAGCTATGGGCATCGGGACAATTGTTGAGCTTTTTGAACTTTACGCTGTTATATTTTTTAATGCCGCCAGGCAAGTTGGCGACTATTATAACAATGCTTTTGATTTATTTTTTAATACTTTAGGAGCGATTTTTGGCACCATTTTTATTTATTTTTATCGCCAGCCGCCTAAGTTTATTCGCCGGATTAATTATCATGATCAATAAAATTATTGAATTTGGTTTTTATCTTTTTATTTTTTTATTGCCTTGGCAGACGCGCTTAATCTGGCAAGAGGTTTTTTTAAATGGTGTCGAGTGGGAGTATGGCCGTTTCAGCCTTTATGGCACGGAAATTTTACTTTGGCTAATTTTAATTTTATTTGGCCTTTGGCTTTGGCGGCAACGGCCAGAGTCAGGTTTTAGTTTTTTTTATTTTTTTCAACAATTAAAAAAGCCACTCGTCCTGACTTATTGGCTGGTGGTCTTATTCGTCATCATCGCTGGCTTGAGTGTTTTTTGGGCGCTTGATTCTAACTTAGCCTTTAATCGTTTTTTTATTTTACTTGAAGCCATTACTTTATTTTGTTTCGTTTTCATTTTTCCCCATTTAAAAATCAAAAGCATCGCCATCAGTTGGGTGGGCGCGGCCGCCCTGCAAGGCGTTTTTGGCATTTGGCAGTTTTTTCAGCAATTGATTTTCGCCAACAAATGGTTTGGTTTAGCCAACCATTCACCAACCACCGCTGGCTCAATAATTTTACAGACCCAAAGTGAACGTTGGCTTAGGGCTTATGGCAGCTTGCCCCACCCTAATATTTTTGGCGGTTTTTTAGTGCTTGGTTTAATTTTTTTAATTTATCTGGCTTTATCGGCAAAAAACCGCCAGTCACGGATTTTTGTTTTAACCAGTTTATTATTGATTTTCCCCGGTTTATTTTTTTCTTTTTCCCGCTCGGCTTGGCTGGTTTTAATTTTAACCCTTTTATTTTTTAGCTTTTTTGTCAGGCAAAGCCAAAACCGTTTTTATCAAACCCAGTTTTTTAAAATTTTAATTTTAACGGCTTTACTTTTTAGTATTTTATTAGTCAATTTGTGGCAGCCATTTTTCACCCGGGTGATTGTTAACCAAGATTCGGAAATTAATTCCCTAAAACTCCGACTGACTTATGCCCAGCAGGCCACCGCCTTAATTCAAAATAATTTTTGGTCAGGCGTTGGTCTGGGCAATTACACCTTGGCGGTTTATCAAAAAATTAATCAAAATTGGCCGGGCTGGTATTATCAGCCGGTTCATAACATTTATTTATTAGTTTTAACTGAACTTGGTTTTTTTGGAGCACTCATTTTTTATCTGGTTATTTTTTTGGTGATTGGGCAATTTGTTCGTCTGGTTTTAAAAAAATCAATCATCAAACCAGAAACTTTGGTTTTTATTCTTGCTTTAATCGCAATTTTAATAATTAGCTTGTTTGACCATTATTTCTGGTCTCTATACTTTGGTCAGCTGGTTTTCTGGCTGATCTTGGGATTAAATTTACGTTTACTTAAGAAATAATTATTAGAAAAATCCACTCCTTATTTAAGGGAGTGGTTTTTTACTACTTTGATTAATGTGTTTTCCAGAAATCCTTCTCCGCTCGATGTTGAGTGGTTGACTGCCGCCAAAGAATGCCGACACCAATCGTCAAAAAAACGGCAATTACCGCAACAGCGCAAAAACTTAATTGCTCGGCAATCGCGGCTAAATTCTTTTGGGGGAGAGTGAGATTGAGCAGATAAAAGATTACTGCTAAGCCGCTGGTGATAAAAATTATTTTACCGACCCAGTGTCGCCAAATTACTTTTATAAAAAACCAAATGTCATCATCCATTTTTTGCCCTCCTTTGTTTTTTAAAGTAGCATTAATTAAAGTCATGAGTCAAGTCTGGTTAAAAAAAAGACCGCTATTCCGAATTGAGAGTAGCGGTCCGAGATATCGTGTCTTAGACCCTATGCAACAGGGTATCGGGCAACGACGCGGCCGGATTCGATGGCGACGAATTGGCCTTTCTTTTTGTCTAACACCTCATAGATTTGAGGTGCTGGTTGACCGAATTGTTCGACGGTCGCAAGGAACTTTTGCGGTGGTCGCGGTGCAATCTGGTTGAGGTGACTGACAAAGTCATAACCGCCCACGGTATACTTGGCGATTACCTCATTATTTCTAATGGCAATGTAGTCCTTGCCCATCCCGGTATCCCGAGCGTAACAATCAACGGTTTTTCCTTCAGTCACTAGGATGAGCGGTTGGGGCACAAAAACGGCATTGCCCCGCACTGGCGAGGTTACAATGGCTTCAAGTAGGCGTACGGGCAGGACTATCGGTGCGGCCAAAAGAATCATGCCATTAGCCGCGGCCTTTTCCACCTTGGATCCTTTTGCCCGGTGAGCGGTTTTGCCGGTTGTAGTACAGCCACCAGCCATTATCAATACCATGAGCAATATTGCATACCTTTTTATTTTCATTTGTTAACCCTCCATTTCTGTTTTGGCTATTGGTTTTTTTGATGTTTCCTAGTTAAAAGTGGCTAAACTTCATCATTACATGATAGCATAAAATTAATATTTTGTCAATAAACAAAAGATCTTGACAGATTAAAAAAGTTTCTTTAAGATAAAATACTGCTAGCACTCTTAACAGTAGAGTGCTAAACAATTAATTTAATCATTAAAGTAAATTAAGAAAATTATGAAGTTACGACCATTAGGAAATCGCGTTGTGGTTCAACCTCTTTCTGAGGAAGAAACGACCAAATCCGGCATTATTTTGCCTGACACCGTTGATAAAGAAAAGAAAGCTGAAGGCAAAATTTTGGCCATCGGTGCGGGCGAAAAAATTCAAAAGCTTGATTTAAAGATCGGTGACAAAGTTTTATTTGGTAAATATGCCGGCGAAGAAGTAAAAGTTGAGGAAGTGGAATACAAAATTCTTAGCGATGAAGACGTCTTAGCCGTCATTGAGTAAATTTTGAATTTTTAAATTCGAATTTTGATTCAATTATTTAATATTTCAAAATTCGGTTACCTGCCCGCCAATGCCTGCCAAAAAATTTCAGTGAAACAATTTAGATTTATTCGGATTAAAATTTATTATTAAATATTTAAGAAAGGCGATGGCAGGCGGGTTCAAAATTGTCCCGATTTTTCCCCCGCCGTGGCGGGATGAAAAATCGAGGATCCCGTAATTGCGGGAAATCAAAATTAAAAATTCGAAATTAAAAATTGATTATTAATCTAATCCCTAAATTCCTAACTCCTAATTCCTAAAAAATTATGGCTAAACAATTACTTTTTAACGAAAAGGCTCGCTCAGCCATTAAGCAGGGCATTGATCAAGTCGCTAACGCGGTTAAAGTCAGTTTGGGCCCCAAAGGCCGAAACGTGGTTTTGGATAAAGGCTATGGTTCGCCGACCGTCACTAATGACGGGGTGACGATTGCTAAAGACATTGATTTGCAAGATAAATTTGAAAACGTTGGCGCTTCTTTAATTAAAGAAGTGGCGGAAAAAACTAATGATGTCGCGGGTGATGGCACCACCACGGCCACCGTTTTAGCCCAAGCGATTATTGAAGAGGGTTTAAAAAACGTGGCCGCGGGCACGGACCCGATTAATTTGAAAAGCGGAATTCAAAAAGCCGTGGCCGCGGCGGTAATTGGTTTGAAAAAAATTACTAAACCAATCAAAGATCAAAAAGAAGTGGCGCAAGTGGCGACGATTTCGTCACTTGATCCTCAAGTTGGTCAAATGATTGCTGACATTATGCAGGAAGTCAGTAAAGACGGTGTGGTCACAGTTGAAGAAAGCCAGACTTTTGGTTTGCAAAAAGAAGTCGTTCAGGGCATGCGTTTTGATAAGGGTTATGTTTCACCCTATATGATTACTAACGCTGAACGGATGGAAGCGGATTTTAGTGAACCTTATATTTTAATTACCGATCAGAAGATTTCCGCCATTCATGATATTTTGCCACTTTTAGAAAAAATTGCCCAAGGCGGCAAAAAGGAATTAGTGATTATTGCTGATGAAATTGAAGGCGAAGCCTTAGCCACTTTTGTGGTGAATAAACTCCGCGGCACTTTTAATGTTTTAGGTGTGAAAGCGCCGGGTTTCGGCGATCGGCGCAAAGAAATATTGGCGGATATTGCGATTTTAACCGGCGGTACCGTCATTGCTGAAGAAATGGGTTTGAAGCTGGAAAAGGCCGATTTAGATCATTTGGGCCAAGCGAGGAAAGTGATTGCGACTAAAGAATACACCACGATTATTGATGGCAAGGGCGATAAAAAAAGAATTCAGGACCGAATTAGCCAGCTTAAAAAAGAATTAGAAATGTCTGATTCTGAATTTGATAAAGAAAAATTACAGGAACGTTTGGCAAAATTAGCCGGCGGCGTGGGCGTGATTAAAGTTGGCGCGGCCACCGAAACCGAAATGAAAGAAAAGAAATTTAAAATTGAAGACGCGTTGAATGCGACTAAGGCCGCGGTCGCGGAAGGCATTGTGCCGGGCGGCGGCGCGGCGCTGGTGAAAGTCGCCAATGCGCTAAACGAATTATTAAAAGAAAATAAGATTGAATTAACCGAAGATGAAAAAGTCGGGGCGCGAATAATTCAACAGGCCTTAACGGCGCCGTTGCGCCAGATTGCCGCTAATGCCGGTGTTAGAGATATTTCTTTAATTTTGAATGAAATCAAAGACATTAATGATGCCGCTTTAGGTTATGATTTTAATACCATGCAAAAAGTTGATATGTTAAAAGCCGGTATTGTGGATCCGATGAAAGTGACCCGAACCGCTTTGGAAAATGCGGCTTCCATTGCGACGACTTTAATTACCATGGAAGTGGTGATCGCTGATTTGCCGGAGAAAAAAGAGGAACATGGCCACGGCATGCCTGGCATGGGCGGGGGAATGGATATGATGTGAAGCTCGCCCGCGGCCGAGCGGAACCCCGGCACCTCCCGCTGCTCGCGAGCGGCAGGATGGTGCGCGGATAACGTGATACAAATTACGAATGGCATACGAATCTATGAATAATAATAGAGAGAAAGCCGAGCTGAATGCCTCGGCTTTTGGGTATATTTTTCCTTTGGCGTCAAATTGGTTTTATGTTATAATAAAACTAATTCCTAATTCTTAATTCCTAAATCTATGTCTGAAACAAAAATCAATCCTCAAGAAAAAAAAGTTTGGGCCGCGGTTGGCTACTTATGGATTTTAAGTTTAGTCGCTTTGGCCGTCAGAAAAGACAATGATTTCGTCCGCTTTCACGCTAGCCAAGGTTCGCTGTTGTTCGTTTTGTCAGTGATTTTGTGGTTTATTCCGATTTTAGGCTGGCTGCTTAATATTGTTGTTTTCGTGGCCGTAATTGTCGGCATCATCAAAGCCCTGCAGGGAGAGCGCTGGGAGTTGCCGCTTTTGGGTAGTATGGCGAAACATTTTGGCGACTGGCTGATTAAAGCCCTGAAACTATAGCAAGATAAGTAATCAGCAAGATAGGCAAGATAAAAATTAACTTATCTTGTTTATCTCGCTTATCTTGCGTTATCTTGCTTTTAAATTATGAAACGTACTAAAATTGTCTGTACCATTGGTCCGGCGTCAGAGACTAAAAGTAAAATTGAACAAATGATTCAGTCGGGTTTGAATGTGGCCCGACTTAATTTTTCGCACGGCAGTTACCAGCACCATCAAATGTTGATTAGTAATATTCGCGCCGTCTCAAGTAAACTTAAAGTACCAATTGCCATTTTGCAAGATTTGCAGGGGCCGCGTATCCGCATTGGCAATGTCAGCAAAGAAGGGATTAAAGTGGCCGCCGGCCAAAAAATTTTTTTAGTCCCGGAGCATTTTAAGATTGCGCTTAAAGATATTACCACTTTTATTCCGGTTCAATATGCTGATTTATATCGTTATTTAAAACCGGGTAAAGCCATTTTAATTGATGACGGTAAAATTCAACTGCAAGTGACCGCGATTAAAAATAAAGCCATTGAATGCAAAGTTAAAATCGGCGATTTAATCACCGCGAACCGGGGTATGAATTTTCCGGGTTCTGATATTACCGCCCCAGCCATTACCGAGAAAGACAAAGCCGATTTGCTTTTTGGCTTAAAGCAAAACATTGATTTTGTCGCTTTGTCGTTTGTTAAAGATGAGAAAGATATTATTAATCTAAGAAAAATTATTTATCAAACGGAATCGCAGTTAGGCCGGAAATTAAAAGATTATCAAAAACCAAAGCGATCGGGCAATTGGCCGGGCACGCACACGAAAATTATTGCGAAAATTGAACGGCCGCAAGCGATTGCCAATTTTGAAAAGATTTTGCAAGCCGCGGACGGCATTATGGTCGCGCGGGGTGATTTAGGTTTGGAGGTGCCTTTAGAAGATTTGCCTTTAATCCAAAAGCGAATTATTCAGCACTGCGTTGCTGTCTCGAAGCCGGTGATTGTCGCGACTCAAATGCTAGATTCAATGATTAAATATCCGGTGCCGACGCGGGCGGAAGTATCTGACGTCGCTAACGCCATCTTGGATGGCACGGACGCGATTATGCTTTCCGGGGAAACGGCAACCGGTAAATACCCCTTAAGGGCGGTTAAAGTGATGACAAAAATTGCTTGGGAAATGGAAAAAAATGATCTTAATAAGTCAGCTAATTTAATTCCGAGAGTTAAAATGGCGGGTGACATTACGGAAACCGTCAGTTTTGCCGTTCAAAACATTGCGACTCAAGTTAACGCCAAATTAATCATTTGCGCCACCACTTCCGGCTTTACTGCCCGCTCAATTGCCAAATACCGGCCAAAAATATCGCTTTTAGCCATGGCGGCAACGGAAAAAACCAGAAACCAACTATGTCTAAGCTGGGGCGTGCGGCCCCATCACTTGCCCTTTGTTTCTAATTTTAATGATTTAATTTCCAAAATTAAAAAATTGCTTTTAGCCGAAAATTTGGTTAATCAAAAAGATATTATTGTTATTGCCGCGGGTCATCCTTTTGGCTTTTTAGGTCAGACGAATTTGGTCAAGGTGGAAACGATTTGAATAAGTCAAAAATTAAAAGGCAAAAGTCAAAATTATGCCGGCTTTGCCGAGCATTCTCGGTCGCTCTGAGGCGATCGGAACAATTTAAAATTCAAAAGCGATTTAAGTGTCAACTTTTAACTTTTTACCTGAACTTTTGCCTTTTGACTTTTGCCTTTTGAATTAATATGATGCTTTTTTTTCCAAAAAAATTTATTTATTGGTTTTCGGAAATTACGATTAAAGACATTCCCAAAGTCGGCGGGAAAAATGCCTCACTCGGGGAAATGTATCAGAAATTGACCACCCAAGGCGTCCATGTGCCCAATGGTTTTGCCATTTCGGCCGGCGCCTATTTTTATTTACTGAAAAAAACCGGCATTCGCCGCCGGATCAGAAAAATTTTAGCTGATTTGAATACGGCTGATTTGAATAATCTAATAAGTAAAGGTTTAGCCATTCGCCAGCTAATTTTAGAAGCGCCCTTGCCGGCTGATTTAGAAACGCAAATTATCAGCGCTTACCATAAATTAGAAGCAGAGTACGGCAAACATTTAGATGTGGCGGTCAGAAGTTCGGCGACCGCTGAAGATTTGCCTAACGCCTCGTTTGCCGGTCAGCAGGAAACTTTTTTAAACATCCGCGGCGACAAAGATTTATTAGTTGCCTGCCGTAAATGTTTTGCTTCTTTATTTACCAATCGCGCCATTTCTTATCGGCATGATAAAGGTTTTGATCATTTTAAGGTCGGCCTTTCCATTGGCGTTCAAAAAATGGTCCGGGCTGATTTGGCCAGCTCCGGGGTGATGTTTACCATTGATACCGAGACCGGCTTTAGAAATTTGATTTTAATCAATGGCTCTTGGGGTTTAGGGGAAAATATTGTTCAGGGCAAAGTCACGCCCGACGAATTTTATGTCTTCAAGCCGACTTTAGAGCAGGGTTTTTCCCCGATTATTTCCAAAAAATTAGGCAGCAAAGAAATTAAAATGGTTTATACCAATCGCGGCGAAAAACAAACAAAAAATATTAAAACCACTAAAACCGAACAGCAGCGCTTTGTCTTGACGGATAAAGAAATTTTAAAATTGGCGGAATGGGGGATTTTAATTGAAGATCACTACGGCAAGCCCATGGATATTGAATGGGCTAAAGATGGCCGGACGAAAAAACTTTTCATTGTTCAGGCGCGGCCGGAAACCGTGGTGGCCATGAAATCCACCCAAGTTTTAGAAGAATATCAATTAGAGAAAAAAGGCAAAATTTTGGTAAGCGGTTCCCCGGTGGGGGCAAAAATCGGCGCGGGTAAAGCCAATATTATTTTAGACGTGAAAAAAATCAATCAGTTCAAGGCGGGTGAAATTTTGGTGACGGATATGACTGATCCGGACTGGGAGCCGATTATGAAAATCGGCGCGGGCATTGTCACTAATCAAGGCGGCCGGACTTGTCACGCGGCGATCGTGTCGCGCGAGTTAGGCATTCCCTGTATTGTGGGCACGGCCATGGCAACAAAAAAAATTAAATCTGGTCAAAGCATTACTCTTTCTTGCACCGAAGGCGAAATCGGCTATGTTTACGACGGGATTTTGCCTTATAAAATTAAAAAAACGAATTTGAAAAAAATCAAGCGGCCCAAAACCAAAATTATGCTTAATATTGGTCAGCCGGACATTGCTTTTAGTTCCTCGTTTATTCCTAATGATGGTGTGGGTTTAGCCCGGGAAGAATTTATTATTGCCAATCAAATTAAGGTTCATCCCTTAGCGTTAATTAATTTTCATCAATTAAAAGACAAAAAAGCCAAAAAGAAAATCAGTGAATTGACTTTAGGCTATAAAAATAAGCCCCAGTATTTTGTTGATAAATTGGCTGAAGGCATTGGTCAAATCGCCGCGGCGTTTTACCCTAAGGAAGTTATTTTTCGTTTGTCGGATTTTAAAACTAATGAATATGCGAATTTAATTGGCGGGTGGGAATTTGAACCAAAAGAGGCAAACCCGATGTTGGGTTGGCGCGGGGCAGCGCGCTATTATTCGCCGAATTATCAGGCGGCTTTTTTGTTAGAATGCAAAGCGTTTTTGCAAGCGCGCCAAATTATGGGCTTAAAAAACATTAATGTCATGGTGCCGTTTTGCCGCACCGTAGAAGAAGGGAAAAAAGTCATTGCCATTATGGAAAAAGCCGGTTTGAAGCGCGGTCAGGATGGTTTAGAATTTTATGTTATGTGCGAAATTCCCTCCAATGTCATTTTGGGCGAAGAGTTTGCCGAAATTTTTGACGGTTTTTCCATTGGCTCAAATGATTTGACGCAGTTGGCTTTGGGTGTGGATCGGGATTCCGAATTAGTCTCCCACATTTATGACGAGAGAAATGAGTCGGTCAAAAAATTAATCGCCCAAGTGATTAAAATTGCCAAAAAGAAAAATCGGAAAATCGGCATCTGCGGCCAAGCGCCGTCTGATTTTCCGGACTTTGCCCGATTTTTGGTGAAACAGGGGATTGACACGATTTCCCTTAATCCTGACACGGTGATCAAAACGACCTTAGCGATTTTGGAAGAAGAGAAGAAATTAAGGAAATGATAATCTGGGCAGAAGTCAAAATTCAAATAACCCCTCCTACCCTCCCTTTAGATAAGGGGAGGAATGGTGGGGTTGGATTTTTTCTATGATGATTGACAAAAATTCAATTCCGTGCTAAATTAGAAAACTTTGTAATTTAACAAAAGAAAGGAGGGAAGTAGCTATGGGGTAGCTTTGGCTTTGGAAGCGGTTGATCAGGCAATTTTGCCGCCAGCAGTTAAAAGGATTTGGCAGGAAATTATTACCCAAACGCCTAAAGGTTTTGTTGGAATTTTTTGGTTAGGTAATCGTGAGTGGATTAGCAGTGGACGGCCGGTAGTGTTGTTACTCGGCGGGCCGCCAAATTATTTGATTGAACAAGGAGGTGTAAATTGATTGACACCATAGGAGTCGAGGTATAGTTTATGAGGAGAAGAATTATCATTCTTGGGAGCAAGGATCGTGAAGGGCGCAGAGTGGTTTATTTTAACCCGCGGCTAAAATTGTCAGCAACAGGAGGAATCGTCATGAAGGATGGGAAACTGAATGGCTCAAATGGGAAAGATCAGAGGCAGGCGGTTGGGGGCGTCGGTGACGTTCTTTTTGAACCCGATCAGGACGAGGGATTAAGGCCATTATGCCCTGGCGGCCACCGCCACAATACCGATCGCAGTCGTTTGACTCGCCGTTTGTCTCTGCACTTCTTGGGTCGCCGGCGACACGGCCGAGCCGTTTAAGTTTTCGTTCCTTGATTTTTTGTTTGGGTTCAGCGCATATTCGCTGGACCTCTTTTTTTGTCTAATTATATGTTAGAATGAATTAAGAAGAATATAGCAATAAAAGGTTCATAATATTTTTAGGCGATAAATTTTTAATCCTGAATTTTTAATTTCGATTCAAATTCTAATATTAGAATATTTAAAATTCAATCAAAATTAGAGTTTAAAAATTCAAAATTAATCAGCTATGTTCAACTTTCTCCAAACCTATCTGCCCCAACCCATACTATTTCAATTTGGCTTTATCCGAGTTTATTGGTATGGCCTTTTTATTGTGTTAGGCACTTTAGCCGGTTTGATGGTCGTCTTGAAATTGGCGGCCAGAAAAAAAATACCCAGCGACGAGATTTATAATCTGGGTTTTTATTTAATTATTTTCAGTCTAATTGGCGCCAGAATTTATTCGATATTTTTGGATCTGCCCTATTATTTACAAAACCCATTTGAAATCGTGGCAGTTTGGCATGGCGGCTTAGCCATTCACGGCGCCATTATCGGCGGGGTTTTAACTTTATTAATTTATTGCTGGCGTAAAAAATATTCCTTTTGGCTTTGGGCGGATATTTTAGCCGTGGCTTTGCCTTTAGGTCAAGGGTTTGGCCGCTGGGGCAATTATTTTAATCAGGAGTTATTTGGCAAGCCGACAGACTTGCCTTGGGGCATTCCGATCGCGTTGGAAAACCGGCCGATTGAATATTTGAGTTATCAATACTTTCACCCGACGTTTATTTATGAGTCAATTTTAAATCTCCTTAATTTTTTGATTTTATTATTTTTATTTCATTTTTTCTATCGTCATCCTGGGCTTGATTCAGGATCTCAAGCAAAGGAGATGCCGAAACAAATTCGGCATGACAATTTAGCGGGTGTTATTTTTTTAATTTATTTAATCAATTATTCATTTATTAGGATTTTAATGGAATTTTTGCGCACTGATCCGGCACCATTAATTTACGGTTTTCGCTTGCCGGTGATTGTCAGTGGGGTAATTATTGTATTAAGTTTAATCATTTTAATTATTAAAAGCACCAAATCACAAATCACAAGCTCCAAATAAGAATTCAAAAGTCAAAAATTAAAAGTCAAAAGTCTAAGTTAAAAGTCTTTAATTTAATTACTTTTGAATTTTGACATTGGTGCTTACCTGCCCGCCAATGCCGTCCCCATGTTTCTCATAAATAATTTATTTTCCCTTGCCCTAGTATTTTGTATTTAAGTTAATTTATTAGGCGTAGGCCCGCCCGCCTTGACTTCGTCAAAGCGAAGTCGGGCGCGACAGGCGGGTAATGATTAAATGTTAATAGTTACGACCACAATAAACCAATGGTCAAAGGCGAAGTCGGGCGGGTAATTTTGAATTTAAGATTTATTAAGAATTTATACATTGACAAGATTGCTCGGTCATCTTATACTAAAAACAGAGATTATGAAAAAACCAATGATAAAATTTTTCGCGATTTTCATTTTAGTTTTTTTGTTTTTATTTAATGTCAGTTTTGTTTTAGCCGCTGAATTGCCCAATCCATTAGGCGGCATCAAAGATCCGAGAGAAGTCATTGGTAATGTGATTCGAGCAATTTTTGGCATTGTCGGTTCCCTGGCTTTGGCGATTTTTATTTACGGCGGTTTTATGTGGGTGACTTCCGCGGGCAATGAAGAAAAAGTGAAAAAAGGAAAAGATATGATTATGTGGGCCGCTTTTGGCTTGGCGGTCATTTTTGTCAGCTATGCTTTGGTGACGTTTGTGATTAACGCGGTGGCGGGCGGCGGTGGCAGCAGTGGCGGTCAGGCAATTGAAACTGGCGGAGGCATTCCATTACCAGATTAATTTTAATTAAAGAGAGACTGAATTTAATTTATTAAAATTAATAAAACATAGCGCTAAATTTAGCGCTTTTTATAAACATAAAAATTTGTTGACAAAATATTAATAATGTGGTAGTATATAAAATCGCAATTTTAAGTCAGTTTTATGATTAACTTAAAGTTGAGAACTTTGAAAATAAAATAACAGGGTGCGGCTGTAATTAGCCCCCTTTCATCATATATTTGCTTTAGGCAATCTCTGCAGCAATGCGGAGCTTGGTTTATAGATCACCAAATCGCACCATCGGGTGCGCAAAGAGAAAGGAGAGGTTAGTTATGGTAGCAAAAGGAAATAGAGGACAGCAACAACAAAAGAAGATCCGGAAGTGCCCGCTTTGTCCATCTGGACAACAGCGAGAAATTTCGGAAGGTCGGGAAGCATGCCTTGAGCATATGCCCGACTACACTATTCGGGTGTCATTAAGCAGTGGCAAGGCTGCCAGCGATAATGATGTCTGGAACATTTTAGTCACGACTTTCAAAAATGGCCAGAGCGCAAATCTGAAATTTATGTGGTCAATTGACGGTCAAGGATTTACGTCGGTTACTACTGGTACTGGAGGAGATTCTGGTTCGGCAGTGTTGACCGTTCCGTTTAGCAACATTAAACGGACGGCGAGATTTGAACTTATCGGTGGCCAGGCTGAGCCGCAGATTCTGGAGATTCCGGCGAATCAGGCCAAACTTATCCAGCCTAAAATTGATACCAGCGTTCAGCCTGTTGAGCATTCTTTGACGGCTGATTTGTCTGATACCGGCAGTGACTGGCAAATTTTTGTCCAAACGTATAAAAACGGCAATCAAGTGTCGTGCCAATTCGTTTGGCAATTGGACGGTCAATCCAGTACGACGGAAAAGACGGCTGACGGCACTAACTCCAGTGAGCCGATTGGGACAAAGACGATTCGATTGGTATATGCCAACGATGATCGGGTAGTCACGTTTCATCTCATTGGGGCGGAGGTGAATACAAAAAAAGGTTTGAAAATTCCCTCCAAGCGCCGTTGGTATATTGGACCAGGAGTTGATGACAGCCAAAGTTTATGGCAAAACTTCATGCGCGGCCTGTGTGGTCGCTAATCAGAGAGGAGAACAACAATGCTTAAGTATCTTGGATATTCAGTTTTGGTTTTTGTCGTTTTGTGGTTTTTGATTTTCCCCAGCGCTCTTAAGGCCTTAATTTTTTGGGGATTTTTGGGCGCTTTGTTGGTCGCGGGAATAATCCTTTTCCCGCGTCGCAATCGGGATTACAAAAACTTTATCAAAAAGTTCAAAACCAATAAATGGCTGAATGTGTTGTGGGTGGCACCGCTTGCTCTTTCGGTCATTACCCTTCTTCTGCAATTCTGGTTTTTTTACCGGCGCGGCACGCCTTGGGCATATTACTTCTTTTGGCATTTTATTGCCTGGAGTATTTTGTCCTTAGGTGTGGCCTGTGTTCGTTGGCCGAAAACGATCGGAAAATCCGTGACGTATCACTTTGGGGATTGGCTGCGACGCGGCGGCTTTGTCTATTTTTGGTCAAAGGACAATTTACCGGCTAATTCGTTGACCGTCCTTTGGCTGATTCTAGTCGTCATCGCGGTTTTATACGGCCCGCCAACCCCAAAAGTTGATTTTGAGCAACTTCGGCAAGAGGGGACAGGCGCCGTATCTCATCTCGCCCATCAGGCTTCAGGCGTTTTCAACACTATCCTTTGGGGCACGCATGGTAATCCTTTTTCCACCGAAGCGGCAACGGCAACGTCAGCAATTCAATCAGTAGGGTTGCCTAAACGTTATATCCGTGACTGGTTTTGGATTAAGCTGATTTTCTTTACCTTGCCTTTTGCTTTTCTGGGTCTTATTTTTTCCCGGCGCGATGAAGTGGCAGAAATATTATTCGGCTGGGTGAGTAAGATGAGAAAAGAAAAAGAGTCACGGGCAGAGACCAGCAGTGCCTCCGAAACCACAACGGAAGTCGCGAAGAAAACCGCCAGTACGGCATTTTCTAAGCTTTTCGCTTCCGACATTCTCTCTGACACATTAGTAACCATGGCTACTTGGTTAAGCGGCAGGCTTCGCCGAGCTTAAAGCCGGACTTGAATAAGGAGACAGAACATGAGCTTTTCTGAAGGTTTAAAAGCGAATGGTTGGTTGACCTTCGTGTCTGTACTATTTGCGGTTGGTTTGTACTATTTTTCCTTGCCGGCCATCATTGCCGGTGCGGTATACGTATTTGTCAAACGTGAAAGCCAAATTTTAGGATTTGGCGAAAAGAGCATGAAGTTTTCCAGTGCCTTTTTGGGGGCGTTGGCCGTGGCGATCATTGTTCAGGTTATTCTCCAATATCTTTTTGGGATTAATCTGAGAACGCTCGGACAAACCCTTCATGATTTCGGCATTGGCGGTTTGTTCGTCGGGGAGATCACGGGCTTGATGTTTAAGCAGGTTTTGGCCTTGGTCATTACCGGTTTAATTTTCAACCTTTGGTATACCCGAAAGACTGAAAGCCGGAAATTAAAAGTGCTGATGGTAGTCGTTTGTTTTGGCTACTTCAGCTATCATGCTTTTGATCAGTATGCTCCTCTTTCTCAGGAAGTTAAGACCAGAACGCAATCAAGTTGGACCAATTTCCGTCACGATTTCAACGATTTACTTGAAGCGTGGCGGGGCAGTTGGGGTAAAAATGCTTCAAAAGAAGCGGCCCTGATTGATGCCAAAAGCGAGATGCCGATAATTAAAGTGGTTTTTCAGCGGTCGGCGTTATGGCAACATGTCTCGCCAAAATTTGATCCTCTACTTGACGAGAAGGGAGAGCCGAGATATGCGGAAAAAGGGGATCAGGTTTATGTTAAGGCTTCCGAAAGGGAGAGAAGTAAGGAAGGTATCCTCTATCTTAGGGTCATTTTGACTGGCGATAACGAGGTTGGTGCATTTGTTAAGGCTAACGTCGTTGTTAATCGTTTGCCCGAGGAGACGCCCAAGGTGATCACACCGGTTGCGGCAGCAGCTAATTCGTTATCAGCAGCCCAGGGTGTTTATACTCAGCCAGTGCCTCAGCCTGCAATTGATTTATCCGAATTAGCTCGGCCTTTGCCAAGTGCGGTTATGGAAGACGTCGTAATCGCCAATTCGACTGAATGGACCGATTCAGAGGTGATCCCTCATCCTGGCGAATCCATCCAATTCGGCCGATTGGTTGATGACAAGTTTGCCGGTTTTGAAGATGTTAAAGAAGTGGAAAAGATTCTTGCCCGAGTTGGCGGTCGAATGCCAGTGGCCTTGCGGCCGGTTGCCCGTTGGGATGGCACCTACATTGCCGAAGTTAGCGGCACTGGTGGAGCAAATACCAGTAATGCGCCGCTGCGGCTAAAAGTCAACGATGGCTCGCCGTTATCCGTCGCCATCCGCAAAGTTAAGAGTTACTGAAGGGAGGCGGCCAAAATGAGAATTGAGTATTTTCGTTTGCTATTTAGGGAGGTTTTTCCCGAAAGTGAGACTAATGACCTCTCTGATGAGGAATTCGCTTCAGAGATGCTGGAAAATGGCTGGCGGTCGATTTTGGAAGCCGATTTACCTGAAGAAAACGACCGGGTCGATCAGTTTGTCCGTGATCGGTTGAGAAAAGGCGGCGGCGTGCCAATTCCTAAACTTAGGGAAATTCAAAGGTCGCTGCAAAGCAATGAAAAACCAAAGGAAGAAAGTGAAGAGAAACCAAAGAAAGAAGGTGAGGAAAAATTTAATCAGTCAATGCCTGATATTGGACCGTGGCCGGAATCAGAGGAGGATCAAGTTTTCCGAAATCGCCATTCAAACCATAAGTGGCTTTTGGTCGCCACGGCCACAGCCTCGATTATTATCGTTCTTTCCGCGATTAATCTTGGTTTATTAGGGATATTGTTAGTTTCTAATAACCAAGATAGCGCGGTTAAGACTCAGAATTCCTTGTCCAGAGTTGATCAGGCGGCCTCGGTTAAACCGCCGCCAGTGATTTTATCCTGGCGGGAAATTTCAGACCAGATGATTGACGGTATAAATAATCGTTTGGGGTATTCAAAAGGAAGTAGTGGTTCGGCTTTGTCTGGACCAAGTGCGTCATCGCCGTCATCATGACGGGAAGACGTCGAAGTTTCAAGGTCAGTTGTCCTCGCGCAAGCGAGATAAGACAGCTGACCTTTTTTGTATACGAACCTGCCCAAATTTTTGCCTCGCAAAAACTTAGGCGGGCGAATATGCACATCCGAATAAATATTTGTAGATTCGCATCAATTTGTAGATTGGCATCATTTCTGTCCAATCTGCTCTAAAACTTTTTTTGCCTCTTGATAATTCGGATCAATGGCTAAAGCCGCCTGAAGTTCAGCTATTGCCTGCTGATATTGTCCGTTGTTAGCCAATAAAATTCCATAATTGGTATGGAGTTCCACGTCATTGGGATTGGCGGTCACGCCATTTTTTAAAATCTCTAAGGCTTTTTCGCTTTCGCCTTGTTGGTTATAAATAAATGCCAAATGATTATAGTTATCGGTTAATTCCGGGGAAAGCTTCATCGAAATTTTATAATGAGTCATCGCTTCATTGGTTTTGCCTTGATTCAATAAAGAAACCGCTAAGCCGTGATGGGCTTGGCCAAAATCATCGTTGAGGGCTAAGGCTTGTTCAAAATATTTTTGGGCGCTTGGGTAATTTTCTGCCAATAAATCAAGCACGCCTAAATTGGAATAAGCCAAATAATAATTTTTATCGCGCCTCAGGGCTTCCTCGTAATAATATTTGGCTTTTTCAAAGTTATCTATTTTCTGCCAAATCGTGCCCAAGTTATTGTAAGTTTCAGCGAAACGATAACCCAGCGCCAAAACTTTTTCGTAATTGGCAATCGCCGTTTGATAATCGCCTAATTCATCATAAACATTGCCTAAATTATAATAGATATGGGCTAAGTTTGGCTCGCGCTCTTTCGCCTTTTGAAAATATTGCAGCGCCAAATCATAATTTTTTTGTTTATAATAAACAAAACCTAAATTATTATAAACCCGGCCATAGTCCGGCCGTTGGGTTAAAGTTTTTTGCCACAAAGTTTCATTGTCTTTCCAGTCAAAATTTCTCGCATAAGTAATGGTCCCGTAACCTAAACTAATTATTAAAAGGAAAATGACGCCGCTAACTTTAATGATTTTATTTTCATTTTTTAACAAACTAAAAACTAAATAAGCTAAGACTAGGCAAGATGCCATTGATGAGAGATAAGCGTATTTTTCCGCTAAAATCATGCCGGTCGGGAAAATATTGGAAACCGGCGCTAAAGCCAGAAAAAACCAAAAAATGGCTAAACTGATAATTGGCCATTTTTTGGTTAGCACCAAAGCGGTTAAAACCAGAAAAATAATTCCTAAAATGGTTAAAACCACTTTTGGTTCCCAAATATTTTCGGCGATTGTGATTTGATGATAAACATTTAAGGGATAGGGGATGAATAACAAATAAAGATATTTAAAAACGGTTTTACTGGCGGTGAAGAGGCGATCATAAAGGTTAAATTCGTTTTGGGTGGAATAAAGCCGCATACCAACCGGTAGGGTTAAGCGGAAAAACAGCCAAAGGCCAAGGCCAAGCCAATAAGGCAAATAAATTTTAATTTTTTCTTTAAGGGCGGATATCTGCCAGTTATTTTTAAATAAATCAATTAAAATTAAAAACAAAGGCAAAATTAAAGTTATTTCATAGAAAAAATAAGCCAAGAAAGCAAAAGTTACGGACCAAAAATATAATAAATTGTTTTTCAATTT
>MHII01000023.1:71965-100118 GCA_001817425.1 Candidatus Buchananbacteria bacterium RIFCSPHIGHO2_02_FULL_39_17
CAAAAAGATTAAGCCAATAATATCAATACTCGTCGTAAAATACGTAATCGCTTCAGTGTGGATTGGGTGGAGGCCGAAGAATAAAGCGGTTAAAAATGCCAAAAGTTTTTTTTCAAAAATCAATTCAATAATTAAGTAAACTGCGAGAATGGAAACGAGATGAATTAAGAGCGAAATTAAATGGTAGATAAATTTTGTTGTCTGCTGATTTGGCGAGTCAATATTGCCGAAAGTTTGAACAATAAAAAGTTGAGTCACGCTGCGCAAGGGCCTAAAAATTCCGGCATGCTGAGGCGGCAGGTGGCCGCTTAATAATTCCGGCAGGCTTTTAAAAGCGTAAAGTGCCGGCCAGTTGGCATAAAAATCCGGGTCGTCCCAAATAAAATCATTAGTAAAAATATTAGAATAAACTAAAGTTGTTAAAAATAAAACCAGCAAAAGCGGCAGGGCTTTTTTGGTTTCAAAAAAATTAATTAATTTAGCCATATTTAGATTGATTTAATTTTAACACAAATGATTAAGGAAAAATAGCGAGGTTGACATGATTTCCCCAAGTCATTTATACTTATAGATACTACCAAATATTTTTAGACGCCAAAATTTTTGTTCTGGGGTCACCTTTTTTTAACTTTCATAAATTAATCTAACTAAAGTTGAAATTTAATAATAAATTATTTAATTACCCCATCTCGCTCCGTACCAAGTCTTTAGTTCGACTTTAATTTTAAGTAATAGCAAGCCGAAGGCGTTTCCGAGGATTAGAGCTGCGGCTTTAGATAATAAATAATTCGGACTTGGTGCAGTGGGCCTATTTTTTAAAACTCACGGCGTTTTGTCGCTGGAAACACTAATCATAATCTAAAAAATATGAAAAAAACATTTTTAAAAAACTCTTTATTTTTTGGAGCTTTGATGCTGGCCGCTTTAGTTGGCGGTTGTGTGATTCAAAAGCCTGCTGCGACCAACCAGCCGGTTAACGAAAATCAAGCCGCTGAAGCCGATAATAATCAAGACAACAGCAGCGCTACGGTTTCTATGCCCGTGCCGGCCACGGAAACTGATTTAAGCCCACAAAATAATTCCGGCCAGCAAGGTAAAGCGGTTTTATCCAGCGTGGATAATAAAACCAAAGTCGTTTTGACGATTAGCGGCGGGCCAGCGGGAGTGGCTCAGCCAGCGCACATCCATTTAAATAGCTGTGCTAATATCGGTAGTGTTAAATATCCTTTAAACCCAGTAGTTAATGGTCAGTCGGAAACAATTTT
Source organism: Candidatus Buchananbacteria bacterium RIFCSPHIGHO2_02_FULL_39_17 (assembly GCA_001817425.1). Taxonomy (GTDB): domain Bacteria; phylum Patescibacteriota; class Patescibacteriia; order Buchananbacterales; family UBA6539; genus HO2-39-17. The sequence goes on from MHII01000023.1 coordinate 73,231, forward strand.
AAATGTCAGTTTAGGGGAAATTTTAGATCAATTGCCTCTAGCGATTAATGTCCACAAATCAGCGGCCCAAGCCAGCATCTATGTTGCTTGTGGGGATCTGAAAAAAGTCCAAGAAATGCAAGTTGAAAATCAAGGCAGTAATAATAGCGGCGCGGCAGTCAATACCAATCAAGCGGTCAATCTCAACCAAAATCAGCAAACTCCCAATAATAATGAAAATACAAATCAGGGGCAGGCTAGTGCGGAAAAAACCTTTAATATCACGGCGCGGAATTTTTTTTACTCAACAAAAGAAATTCGGGTGAAAAAGGGGGATAAAGTTAAAATCGTCTTATTTAACCAGGAAGGATTTCATAATTGGGTGATTGATGAATTTCAGGTCGCCACCCAGATCATTAATGCCAATCAGACCGCGACAGTTGAATTTACCGCGAATAAAACCGGCATTTTTGAGTATTACTGCAGTGTCGACTCGCACCGGCAAATGGGTATGGTCGGCAAATTGATTGTGGAATAAATTTTTTGGCCCGGCCTAATCGGCCGGGCCGATTTTAATTATTCATATTGTCAGTCAATTAATTCAGCCCTAAAAAAACGTCATTTTTTGAGTTAAATTTTGCTAAAATTGGCGTTTTTTTGAAAAAATTTGTCTTGTGGATAAAAATAAGATATAATTAAAATTACCCGCCGAAAGGCCTACTCAAAAAAATGTTTTGAAAAGTGTTCATTCGCTTTTCCTTTCTCTCCCAGGCTCGGTCAAGAGCTCGCCGGCGTATCTATCATTATTTTTCATCGCGTCTCGCGATGCAACCACTAGAAGATACCAGGCAAAATCTCAAAATAAAAATAAAAAATTTGAAAATTAGACTAAGATAGCATTTACTAAAAAATCTGTCTTATTTTTTGTTGACCCTAGATTAAAATTTCGAAAAGTGAAGAAAATTATTATGATCACCAAAATCAAAAAACGAAATGGTGAAATTGTTGAATTCAAACCAAACAAAATCACCACGGCCATTCAGAAAGCATATTTAGCTTGCCAAGCACCGGCCAGCGACGGGAAATTAAATGAAATTACTAGTCGGGCAGTGTCAATTTTAGAAAAACAGTTTACTGAAGTCACGCCGGCGGTTGAAGATGTGCAAAATGCGGTCGAGAAGATTTTAATGGAAATCGGGGATTACGCCGTTGCCAAAGCTTATATTATCTATCGCTATGAGCACACCAAAATCAGAGAAGAAAAACGAAAAGACGTTTTGGAAAAAATTGAAAAAAATGATTTGACGGTGATCAAGCGAAACGGCAAGACTGAAAAATATTCTAATCGGAAATTAAAAAAATCTTTGAGTTGGGCGATTAAGGGATTAGAAAAAGGAGTTGATCTTGATTTAATCGTTTCTTTGGCGGAAGCTAATTTATATGAAGGGATTAAGACGGTTGAGATGGCTAAAGCTTTAGTCATGGCTGCTCGGAGCTTAATTGAACGGGATCCGGCTTATTCAAAAGTGGCGGCGCGCTTGCTTTTTGATTCTATCTATAAAGATGTGATTGGTTGGGAAGAAATTGATTACAAAAATTTTGTCGAACAGTACCGCCAAGCCTTTATTAAAAATTTGAAAAAAGGCGTTGAGATCGGCCGGCTCGATCCGCGGCTTTTAAATTTTGATTTAGAAGCTATTAGCCGATTTTTAAAGCCGGAGCGCGATGATTATTTTATGTACTTAGGCGGCCAGACTTTAGCTGACCGTTATTTTATTTCTAACCCTCAAACCAAAGAAATTTTGGAAGCGCCGCAGGCCTTTTGGTTGCGGGTCGCCATGGGCCTGTCATTAGCGGAAGAAAATAAAATCGAGCAGACAGAAAAATTTTATGATATTATTTCCACTTTGCGCTTTGTCCCGTCAACGCCGACCTTATTTCATGCCGGCACGCTTCATCCTCAGTTAAGCTCTTGCTACTTAACCACCATTGATGATTCACTTGACCATATTTTTAAAAGTATTGGCGACAATGCCCAACTTTCCAAGTGGTCAGGCGGTGTGGCTAATGATTGGACGAATTTGCGGGCAACCGGGGCTTTAATCAAAGGCACCGGTGTTGAGAGCCAAGGGGTAATTCCGTTTTTAAAAATTGCTAATGATACGACGGTGGCGATCAACCGCAGTGGCCGGCGGCGCGGTGCGACTTGCGCTTATTTGGAAAATTGGCACATTGACTTTGAAGATTTTCTGGAATTAAGAAAAAATACCGGAGACGAACGTCGGCGGACCCATGATATGAATATTGCTTCATGGATCTCCGATCTATTTATGAAGCGGGTGATTAATGATGACAATTGGACGCTATTTTCCCCGGATGAAACTCCTGATTTGCACCACCTCTATGGCCGGAATTTTGAAAAACGTTATTTTTATTATGAGAGTTTAGCGCGCGAAGGCAAGATTCGGATTTTTAAAACGGTTCGCGCCAAAGATTTGTGGAAAAAAATGATTGTCATGCTTTTTGAAACCGGGCATCCCTGGATGACTTGGAAAGATCCATCAAATATTCGCTCGCCTCAAGATCACGTTGGTGTCGTTCACAGTTCAAACCTATGCACCGAAATTACCTTAAACACCTCGCCGGAAGAAACGGCGGTTTGTAATTTGGGTTCGGTCAATTTAGTCCGTCACGTTATTGACCAAAAATTCAATGTGGAATTATTGCAAGAGACAGTTAAAATTGCGATGCGCATGCTTGATAACGTGATTGATATTAATTTTTATCCCACCGTCGAAGCTAAAGTTTCCAATCTAAAGCATCGCCCGGTTGGTTTGGGCGTGATGGGTTTTACCGACACTCTTTATTTATTGGGAATTAATTTTGATTCAGAGCAAAGCGTTGATTTCGCCGATTTTTGTCAGGAAGTTATTTCTTATTCAGCGATTTTGACTTCGGCCCAGCTCGCCGGGGAGCGGGGGACTTATCAGAGTTTTCGCGGTTCAAAATGGGATCGGGGAATTTTACCGATGGATACCTTAAATTTATTAGAAGTTGAGCGGGGCGAAAAAATTCCAGTGGAAAGGACCGCTCGGTTGGACTGGCAATTGGTGCGCGAGGAAATTAAAAAACACGGCATGAGAAACTCAAACTGCATGGCGATTGCGCCAACCGCCACGATTGCTAATATCGCCGGCTGCTTCCCGTCCATTGAACCGATTTATAAAAATGTTTACGTCAAATCTAATATGAGCGGCGAATTTACCGTGATTAATCAGTATTTAGTTGAGGATTTAAAAAAGCTGAATTTATGGAACCTAACACTTTTGGAAGAAATTAAAGCCGCTGACGGCAATCTTCAAACTCTTAGCAAAATCCCCGTTAATTTAAGGGAGAAATATAAGGAAGTTTTTGAGATTGAACCAGAGTGGCTGATTAAAGCGGCGGCCTATCGCGGCAAATGGATTGATCAAAGTCAGTCATTGAATTTGTTTGTTAAAGGTAATTCCGGAAAAAAGATTTCTGATATGTATCTTTACGCCTGGTCGCTTGGTTTGAAAACGACTTATTATTTAAGAACTTTGGCGGTCACCTCGGTTGAGAAGAGTACGCTTGATTTAGTAAAACAGCAAAACGTTGCGGCCACCTTAACCCCGACTCAACCAGCAATCGTTCAACCTTATCTTGAACCAAAATTAGAGCCGCAGATCCAGCCGCTGACGACACCACTCATGGCCACTTCGGCGGTCGCGGTCAATACCGCCACCGTGGCGGCCCAGGAGGAAACAGTAACTAAATTAATGCTTTGTAAAATTGATGACCCAGACTGCGAAGCCTGCCAGTAAAAGAGGAATTAGGATTTAGGAATTAGCTTCTTAGACAAACCTAATAAGCTAATGAAGCTAATAAGCTACAAGCTAATCTATGAAGGGTATTATCAACAATCCAACGACTGATCCCAATAAAATTTTACCGCTCACTTATCCTTGGGCGCGCCAGCACTACAAAAACGGCGTGGCTAATAATTGGGTGCCGGAAGAAGTGCCGATGCAACAAGATGTTGAACTTTGGAAGCGCCAGGGGATTGGCGCTTTAACGCCGGAAGAACGGCGCATGATTCTTTATAATTTGGGTTTTTTTTCCACGGCGGAAAGTTTAACGGCTAATAATCTGGTGCTCGCGATTTATCGGCACGTCACTAATCCGGAGTGCCGTCAGTATTTGTTGCGCCAAGCCTACGAAGAAGCGATTCATACCGATACTTTTATTTATTGCGGCGATACTTTAGGTTTAAATCCTGATGAAATTTATAACATGTATAATCAGATTCCCAGCATCAAAGAAAAAGATGAATTTGTCGTGGCGATGACTCAGTCGGTCTTGGATCCAAATTTTAGCATCCGCAGTCCAGAGAATATCCAGCGCTTTGTTCATGATTTAATTGGTTTTTATGTGATTATGGAAGGCATCTTTTTTTACGCTGGTTTTGCCATGATGCTTGCGCTTTTGCGCCAGAACAAAATGGTTGGCGTCGGGGAACAATTTCAATTTATTTTGCGGGATGAATCAGTCCATTTGTCTTTTGGCAGCGATTTAATCAATGCGATTGTCGCGGAAAATCCAGGCATTTGGACGCCGGAATTTAGGCAACAAATCACTAACGATATTCGCCGGGGAGTAGATTTAGAGGACGCTTACGCCAAAGATTGTTTGCCGCGCGGTATTTTGGGCCTGCGGGCCGATATCATCCGTCAATATCTGGAATATATTGCTGACCGGCGACTGGAACGCATTAATTTACCGAAAATTTATAGCATGGCCAATCCTTTTCCCTGGATGAGTGAGATTATTGATTTAAGAAAGGAAAAGAATTTTTTTGAAACGCGGGTCACCGAATATCAAACTGGCGGCAACCTGAAGTGGGATTAGAGAATAAATATTTTTTAAAACAAAAACCCTGAAAATCATTCAGGGCCTTTTTAATAATTGTAGGATTTACGCACTTGCTGTCATTGCGACCCCGATTTTACATCGGGGGAAGCAATTTGACGCGAACCGTCATCCTGAACGAAGTTGAAGGATCACAACGGGATGGCGGAGCCTGTCTCGAGCCCTTCAATTTCATTCAGGCTAAACTCCGGTGAGAGATCTCATCCTCGCCATGACAATAAACAGTTCAATCGTGTAATTCCTAAATTAAAAATTTTTAAGCCGGGGTAATTAATTGGAAAATAACGATTAGAGCGACGCCCATAATGAGCCAAAGTGAGTGAGTGACGACTTTTTTTGAATTAGTCTCATGGTGAAGTTCCGGAATTAAATCAGCCGTGGCTAAATACAAAAAATTTCCGGCGGCAAAAGCGGCGACCACGGGAATGAGATTGGTAAAAACTTGACCGGAAAAATAAAAAAGAATTGCTCCTGCCGCGGCGGTTAAGGAAACCAGCAAATTATACAAAATGGCCCGACCTTTTTTTAAGCCCGCATAAAGCAGGATGCCAAAATCCGAAATTTCCTGAGGGATTTCGTGCAAGATAACGGCAATGGTGACGGCTAAGCCAGTTTGGATATTTAACATAAAAGCCGAAGCGATTAAAAAACCGTCAACTAAATTATGAATCGCGTCACCGGCTAAATTAATAAAAATTAGATTTTTTTTAATTGGGGAATGTTTTTTTCCTTCTTCTTCGCAGCGACAGTGGTGCCAATGTAAAATGCGCTCAAAAGAAAAGAAAAATAAAATACTAATTAAAGTGATGCCAAAAATTATTTTAGCCTCAATTTGACCTTCAGCTAAAGCTTCGGGCAACAAATCAAGGAAAGTGACGCTTAAAAGCGATCCGGCGGCTAAGCTAATTAAAGGCGGCAGGAGTGTGGGCGCGGTTTTTTTAATAAAAACCAAAATCACGCTGATTAAAGAAACCAAGCCAACAATTAAAGTGGCGGCAATAATAAGTAAAAGCATAGTTTTTTCGTAAGAGCTATTGACTAATTTTTTTAGCGCCGAGTTTTAATTGGCGTAGGGAAAGAAATAAAAATAAACCCAGTAAAAGTGTTGTGTTCAAAGGCGCTAGCCAAAAAGGAAATTCTTTACCAAAACTTTCTAAAACCATAATACCGCCTAAAAAACCAATGGCGTACATGGCTCCATTTTTAAGATAAGCAAAGCGGTCCATAAAGTCAATGCCGTAAACCGTCATTTGCCTAACAACCAAGGCGCCGATGCCATTACCTAAAAGAATCAAGGGAATGGAAAGGGTAAAAGCGAATGCGCCAATCACGCCATCAATGGAAAAAGAAGCATCTAAAAATTCCAAATAAATAATTTTACTCCAGCCGCTCATATTGGCCGATAACAATTGGCGCTCTTTTTCTTCGGCATTTTTTTTAAAGCCGTCGGTGATAAAAAAAGCGGTGGCGCCAATTGAAGCGGCCAGCGCCAAAAGCGGATTAATTTTAATTGATAAATAAATCACGGCCGTTAAGAAGAGTGAAGCTAAGGCGTAAAACCAAATGGCTTGGCGATGGATAAAATGCTCAACCAAAAAAGCGTAATTTTTTTCTTCCAAAAAAAGCCAAGCCAGAAAAACTAAAACCAAATAAATGCCGCCGCCTAAGAGCAAAAGCGGCGTTGAGTGCGCCATTGATTCCTGGATAATTTGTTCATTGGAAAAGGCAAAACTGATGACTTGGCCGGCGGCAAGCTGGGGGTTAGCAAACCAAATAATAATAAAAGGCAGGCCGCCGCGAATTAAAAAAACGGCGAATAAAATGCCCCAAAATAAAAAAATTTTTCGGTATTTAGCCGAAACCGTTTTTAAAACATGGGCATTAATGATGGCGTTATCAATGCTGCTGATAATTTCAAATAATGCCAAGCCAAAAACGACAATTAAAAGATGGATGATCATAATGGCCAATCGGCGAGACGATGTTTTTTTGCTTCCTTAATTATAATATTTTTTTAGAAATTTGCCAACCTTCAGATTTGCCTTACTTGCCTTAAACAAAGAAAAATTGACAAATCGGTTCGGCTAGGTTAAAATATTATTATGAAAAGCTTATTGCCTTGGTCAAATAAAAAATCAGCGATTACCGGTTTTTTTGCAGTCTTTATTTTAATTTCGGTGGTTTTTGTGAGCTGGTTTGGCATGAATCTAATTATGACGGCTGACCACCAACATCAGATGCCGGGCTGTCCTTTGATGGCTGACTCAAGCTCAATTTGTCAGTTTAATTTGTTTAATCAGCTAAAAAGCTGGCAAGAGCTTTTTTTGGCGATTGTGGTTAAAACTAATATCATTTTACTATTTTTTGTTTTCAGTTTAACTTTTGCCTTAATCATAAAAAAATTCAGCCAAGCCCCGCCGCTTAATTATTGTCTGCATTGGTATCATTTGAAACGAAAAAAAGAGTTTTTCAATTATCTTACTTCAGAATTTTCCGCTGGAATTTTACATTCCAAAATTTACGCCTAATTTAAGTCAATTTTTTCTTAATTTATTAAAATTGATTTAAATTAGGCGTTTTAGTTAATGGAGGATTAAATTTTATGGCAGAACAAAACTTAGAAAAAATTAAAGTCAAAATTGCCGGGATGCATTGCGCCAGCTGCGAGGTTTTAATTGAGCGGCAATTTTTGAGCCTTGAGGGTGTTAATCAAGTTTTTGTCCGGTCGGGCAAAGCGGTAATTTATTGTTCCACCCGACCATCCGTTGAGCAGCTGCAACAGGCAATTACGCCTCATGGCTATCATCTCACCGCTTTGGATGGGCAGAAAATAGAAGTAATTAATGATACCAAAATTAATGCCAAAAAGGACTATTTTCAGATTGGCGCCATATTTTTATTGGTGATGGCCGGGTATCTTTTATTGAAGCAGTTTAACTTTATCTCAACTAATTTCGGCATTACTGAACAGATGGGTTATGGCTTTGTTTTTTTGGTTGGTTTGGTCGCGTCAATTTCCACTTGTCTGGCAGTCACCGGCGGATTGCTTTTGGCCGTTTCAACCAAATATAATGCCGGTCATCCTGAATTGAGTTCTAGCCAGAAAATTAAACCGCTGCTTTATTTTAACGGCGGGCGATTGATTGGTTATGCGGTTTTAGGCGGCTTAGTCGGCGCTTTAGGTTCGGTCTTAACGTTTTCGCCGAAAGTCAGCGGGGTGATTACCATTCTCGCCAGTTTAGCCATGATTATCTTGGGTTTGCAACTCCTTCATTTATTTCCGGGCTTGCAGCGTTTTCCCGTGCGGTTGCCAAAAATTTTGGCTCATAAAATTCATGATTTGAGCAGCAGCGATTCAAAACTGGCGCCGTTTAGTCTTGGCGCCTTAACTTTCTTTTTGCCCTGCGGTTTTACCCAAGCTTTGCAGCTTTATGTTTTAACCCAAGGCGGCGCGTTTTATGGCGCTTTGATTATGTTTTTCTTTGCTTTAGGCACTTTGCCTGCCCTGCTTTCAATTAGCATTTTGTCCGCCCTGATTAAAGGCAAGGTTCAAAATTACATCTTAAAATTTGCCGGTGTCACGGCCGTTTTGCTCGGTCTGTTTAGCATGCAAAACGGCTTAGTTTTAGCCGGCAATCCCTTAGGCCAAGTCAGTCAAAATAAATCTCAAACGGTCTTAGGTGATCCAAATGTGCAAATGATTGATGGTCGGCAAGTGGTGAAAATGAAAATTAATTACCTTGATTACTATCCGGCCCGTTTCACGGTTCAGCGCGGCGTGCCGGTGGAATGGGTGATTGATGCGGCGAAAGCTTCAGGCTGTATGAGTTCGCTTTTGGTGCCCGGTTTAGGCATTCGCGAATATTTGCCGCGGACTCAACCTAAAAAAATCACCTTTATTCCCAGTCAAACTGGCACCTATGGCTTTAGCTGCGCCATGGGCATGGGTACGCCCGGGGCGGCGATTATTGTGGTTGACAGTCCAAATGATTCTGACCAATCAAGTTGTGATGTAACTTACGCTGATTGTTTAAAGAGTTAAAATTATGAGTAAAAAAATTATTCTGCCCATTTCTGGCATGCATTGCGCCAGTTGCGCCTTAAACATTGAATACCAGTTAAAAAAAATTCCTCAAGTGAAGAGTGCTTTTGTTAATTTCGCTTCGGAAAAAGCCACTATTGAAACTGATGAAGTCGTACCAATGGCGGAAATTAAAAAAGCCGTTTCCGCGGCGGGCTCTTACCAAGTGATTGAACAAACATCTGATTATCATCATGGCAGTCACGACTCCGCCCAAAATAAGATGGCGGAAGCGAGTGGCGGTGAGCATGACCATGCGGCGATGTTAAAAGCCAAAGATATTGCTTTACTGAAAAAAAAGACGATTTTTGGCGTGGTGATTTCCATTTTTTTCTCGTTTGTTATTTTTGAAGCGGTTTTGCCGTTTATGACGTTAATACCGAAAAATATTTATTTTGCCTTGCAATTGATTCTAGCCACGCCAATCCAGCTTTGGCTCGGGGCGCAGTTTTACCGCGGCGCTTGGGCGGGCCTAAAACGGTTTTCCGCCAATATGGATACCTTGATTGCGGTTGGCACCTCGGCGGCATATCTCTATTCGGTGATCGCCACTTTATTGCCGGAATTTTTCCGCGCTACTGGTTTAGAAATTAATGTTTATTTTGACGCGGCGGTAATTATTTTAACTTTGATTGTTTTAGGCAAGTATTTGGAAGCCAGCGCCAAAGGCCGGACATCAGAAGCGATTAAGCGCTTGGCCGGTTTAGCGGCAAAAACCGCTCATTTATTGGAAAACGGGGAAGAAAAAGAGATTCCGATTGCCGAGGTTAAAGTCAATGACATTTTAATTGTCCGGCCGGGTGAAAAAATTCCGGTTGACGGCATGATTACCGAAGGCGAAAGTGCTATTGATGAATCAATGATTTCCGGGGAAAGTATTCCGGTTGATAAAAAAGCCGGCGACCAAGTCATTGGCGCGACCATCAATAAATCTGGCTTATTTAAGTTTCGGACCACTAAAATCGGCCAAGACACGGTCCTGGCTCAAATTATAAAATTAGTGGAAGAAGCTCAGGGCTCGCGGGCGCCGATTCAGAAATTAGCCGATGTCATTTCCAGTTATTTCGTGCCCACCGTGATTGCCATTAGCATTATTACTCTCATCGTTTGGCTTTTGGCTAGCCAGCCGTTTGCTTTGGCCTTTTTTGCTTTTATCGCGGTGTTAATTGTCGCTTGCCCTTGCGCTCTAGGTCTAGCTACGCCCACGGCAATTATTGTTGGCACCGGGCGCGGCGCGGAAAACGGGATTTTAATTCGCGATGCCGAAAGCCTGGAAAAAATGGAAAAAATTAATGCCATTATTTTAGATAAAACCGGCACCTTGACTAAAGGCGAGCCGCAAGTGACTGATTTAATCGGGACTGACCAAAAGCAGTTGCTTTTATTGTCCGCCAGCGCCGAACAGGGTTCAGAGCATCCTTTAGGCCAAGCCATTGTTAAAAAAGCCAAAGCCGACGGCTTAAAATTAATTGACCCGAAGAATTTTAAAGCCTTTTCTGGTTTTGGTCTGATGGCGGAAATTTCCGGTCAAAAAATCGCGATTGGCAAACCAAAATTTTTGGCTGATTTGGGTATTGATTTGTCAGGTTTTACTAATCAAGCTGATGATTTAGCCAGTGGCGGGAAAACCGTAGTTTATGTGGCCGTCGGGGAGAAATTGCTTGGTTTGATTGCCCTAGCTGACACTTTAAAGGAAGGTTCAAAACAGGCTGTGTCTGAATTACAAAATCTTGGCTTAGAAGTTATTATGATTACTGGTGATAATCAGCAGACCGCCAAAGCGATTGGCCAGCAAGTTGGCATCACCCAAATTCAAGCGGAAGTTTTGCCGGAAAATAAAGTCGCCGAAGTGGAAAAACTCCAAAAGTTAGGCAAAAAAGTCATTATGGTTGGCGATGGTATTAACGACGCGCCCGCGTTAGCCGCCGCGGATATTGGCATGGCGATTGGTTCAGGCACAGATGTGGCGATGGAAGCGGCGGATATTACTTTGGTCTCCGGTGATTTACGAAAGATTGCTGCCGCCATTAAACTTAGCCGAAAAACAATGTCTACGATTAAGTGGAATTTATTTTGGGCTTTTATCTATAATATTTTAGGCATTCCTGTCGCCGCGGGCGTGCTTTATCCGTTCTGGGGGATTTTACTTCATCCAGTCATTGCTTCAGCCGCCATGGCCTTTAGTTCGGTTTTTGTCGTGACTAACTCATTAAGATTAAAAAAGTTTCGGGTTGATTAATTAGTCTAAAAAACCACTGGTGACAGACGGGTCCAGTGGTTTTTTAGTTAATTTAAATTTCAGGCAAGTTAAATTAATTTTTTAATCAGCGAGTCCCAGATTATTAGGCTGCTAAAAAAACCAAAAAAACAAAAGATAATTAAGATAATTATTTTTCTCATCAGATTCGGTCTAAAGTCTTTGGACAGGGTTTTTTGATTGAGCCAATAAACTAAACCGATGTGAACAAACATGGCAAAGGCGTTTAAAACCGCGCCTAAAACAATTAGAAAGCGCGGTTCATAAACATTAAAGAAAAATAAAATAACGCCGAAGATGATTGTCGCCCACAAAACCAAATAATAAATTTTTGATAAATTAATTTGTGTTTTGTGGTGTTGAATTTTTTTTAGGGCAATATTTTCAGCAATGATTCGCGAAGCAGAGTCTAAAATACCTAGTTGAGTTTGAAAAAGCATGACGCCGACGACGATTAAAAAAAGCGATCCCAAAACCGGGAAAAATCGCTGGCCAATCATCATGCCTTCGTTAATGACAAAATTTATACCGCTTGCGTTATTCGCTAAGCCAAACGCCGTGTTGTAGGCCAAAAGCATTAAAAGCAAAATCGCGATTAATCCTAAAAACCAAAAAATTAAAAGATGCTCAAAACTGATTTTTTTCCACCAGGCATAAAAATTTTTGGTATTTTCATCGGTTAAGGCAAATTTTTCTCCGCTTAGATTAATCTTTTTTTGGCCAAGATTATGGAATAAACCGGTGATTTTTTGGGAATACTTGCCCATGCCATAGCCTTTTTCTTTAATGTAGATTGACTGGGTTAAGTTTAAATTGCCGCCGGCGCCCGAATAAGCGAACGCGGCGAAAAAGATCGCCAAGCTGATGCCGGCTGGTAAAAAATGATAGTTAGGACCAAAACCAATTAACCCATTTAGCAAGGCGATCCAGTCTGACCAATCAGTTAAAAGCAGAATTAAGATGATAATGAAAGGAATGCCTAAAAAAATTATGGTTTTGGTAAATTTTTCGACTAAATCATAAACGTTTTTACCAATACTTAAGATCAAGCCGATTAGTAGAAGCAAAAAAATTGCCAGCCATTTAAACTGATTAAAGCCGAAAATAAAAGCAAAAACTTCGGCGGAAGCGGCAATAATTCCCGGTAGGCCAAAACCAACGAAAGTTGAGAGAATAAACCAATAAGCCGACCAATTAAAGAGTTGATTTAAACCAACAAAAACGCTTTCGCCTTTAACCAAGGCATACCGTTCAATTTCCATATTGATAAAATATTGAAAGGTAATGCCTAATAATGCCGCCCAGGCTAAACCTAAGCCGTAATTAGCCGTCAGATAAGGCCAAAGAATCACTTCGCCCGAGCCCATACCTAAGGCTAATAAAATAAAACTTGGCCCTAAAATTTTTTTAAGTGGCATGGGGGCAGGGAATGGTTTTAGCTCTGGATTTTCCATTTTTTTACAGTCCTTCGCCTCGGAGGAGTTTTATCAAGGAAAGAAAAATTATTTTTAAATCAAAAAATAAAATTTGTCCGGGAGAATGCGTCCGGCAAAAATTGATGTAATAATCATCTAAGCCGCGATCACTGCCAAGATAATTTTGATGGTGGCCTTTGGTAATTTGGACTAAGCCGGTGATACCGGCCTTAATCACTTTTTTGCGATAAATACCTAAATTAATTTCGCGCTCGTAAGTCGCCGGATTCCAAGGCCGAGTGCCGACTAAACTCATTTCGCCTTTCAAGACATTAATTAATTGGCCGATTTCATCTAAATAAAATTTTTTTATGATTTTACCGACGGCGGTTAAATTTTCCGGTCTTTTTTCTAAGGCTTTAGTGTGAACAATGCCAATACCGCCTAAAGCTTGTTTAATGGCTTCAACCTTAAAAATTCTGATCTTATAGAAATTAAAGGGTTGGCCTTGGGAGATTCTAGTTTCTTGGTAGAGAAATGGTCCGCGGTCAGCCGGATTAATTAGGCCATTAATTTTTATCGCCAGATAGATTAGGAAAATTAATGGCGAAAAAATGATTAAAGCAAGAACGGTGAGGCAAAAATCAAAAAGCCGTTTGGCTAACGGGCAGGGGACAATTTGATCAAATTTTATCGCGGTCAGGTTCGGATCAGTCTGAATTTTCATAATCATATTATACCAAGAAATTAACAAGTTTAAAGTGGATAAGACAATTTGTTCAAAAATTTTTCCTCAAATTTTAAAGATAAATCAAATAAGCTTTGCCGTCAGTAAAGAATTTGTCGCCGGCCGCATTTTTACCCGTTTTTTTGCCAACTAAATCAATTTTTTTATAACTCGAAATTAAGCCGGTCTTTAATAAGCCAATAATAATAAATTCTCTTTCGGCGTCAATATCAGGGTCAATTTGGTGGGTGGGTAGTTTGATGATTTGGCCGATTTCCACTCCTCGATCAAAACTGGCAGTCGCGACCCAAATTTCATTATTATTTATCTGATAATTACTTTGCCAATATCGCGTATGGTGGCGCTGGCGAGCCGAATTTAATGCTGTTGGTTTCTCAAAGCCCAAATCGTTGGTTTTACCATTATAAAACGCGGGAGTCATTGGTGCGGTAGGATAGGAATTATTCTTTGCCACCCCCGAAGAAAGCAGGAAAAAAGTTTTTAAGGTTGGGGGTTCAGCCAAATACCAACCAGCTTTAGCAAATAACTGAATTATTTTCTGTTTATCGCCAATAATAATAAAGTTGAATGGCTCCATTTTATCGCCAAAAAGATTTTCGCTATAAGGGGTGATATTTTTCAAAAAGTCGTTAAGACTAATTGTTGTTTTAACCGTTACCGGCGCAATAATTTTGATATTAGTAAATGAATTTTTGACTGAAAAGGCAATGATTATCAGCAGAATAATCAAAACGATATATTTTTTTAGGGGATTAATTTCAGTTGCTTTTAATTTTTTTGGATAAAATTTATTTTCCAGCTCAAAAAAGGTAATCGTGATGGTTAAAATGACTAGGCCTAAATACCAGCCAGCCAAAACATCGCTGAAGTAATGGACGCCTAAATAGACCCGACTTAGCCCGATAAAAATAATCAGCAACAAGTAAAGAGCCGCCGAAAAAATTTTAATAGTAATATTTTTGTAATTTTTAAAGGATAAGTAGGCAACAAATCCATAAAGACAAACGGCGAATAAGGCATGGCCGCTGGGTAAACTAAATGAGGTTGGTAGCACAATTAAGTTGCCGGTATCAGGTCTTACTCTTTGAAAAAGTATTTTGGTTAAAGGTAAGAGCAAGAGGCCGGTGCCAATAGTGATGATAAAATATTTGATTGCTCGGTAATTTTTGATAATTAACAAATAGATAATTAGAGTCAGAGATATAACGAGAACATTTTGCAGGTTCGCTAGGCTGGTAAAAAAGATAAATAAGTAATTTAATTTATCAGAAACAATTGTTTGAAATAGCGAAATAATTCTCAAGTCAGCTAAGCCGAGAGGTTGTTTGAAAATAATGTCGATAATGATATTAAGGAAAAAAAAGAAAAAGATCAGGCTGACAAAAAGGCCGAGGGTGAAATATAAACCCAAAAAAAGATTTTTGTTTAATCTATCTTCGGTAAATTGATAAAAACGGGGCCAGTTTTTTCTCATTTTTTGGCTTAATTTTTGCCAAATGAGACTGGATTTTAGCCAGTCAATCAGCTTGATTATTATTTTTTTTATCCCCCTTTTGTAATGTAAAATAAAGGCTAGGAGGACAACTAATAGTAAAGTGATGAGAATTATAAAAAGTAAGATAATACTTGCGCCTAAACCCCAATAGCCAAAATATTTGAAGAGTTTTAGGGATAAATAAAAGAAGCCGGTTAAAAAAATTAAAGAGGTCAAGCTGACAATCAAGCTGACAATATTTTTTGTCATACTAAGAAAAGGAAAAGGTGTCAGGAACCTTTTTGACAATATACTCTACCCTTGCTAAGCTGTAAATAATTAATCAATATAGCGCCTATCTGGGCGCTTTATTTTATTATCGCTATGCCAAGAGCACTTCGCACCTGGGCTCACGATCACGTTTACCATGTTCTTAATCGTGCTAATGCTCGTGCAACAATTTTTGGATCTGACAAAGACTATCTCATGTTTGAAACTATTTTAGCGGAAGCGAAAGAAAAATTTCCGATGAGAATTCTTGCATATTGTATAATGCCGAATCATTGGCATCTTGTTCTCTATCCAGACCTACAACAAAGTCTCCCAGCTTTTATGCATTGGGTTACTCTGACGCACACCCAACGCTACCATGCTGTCAATGAAACGTGTGGGATGGGGCATATTTACCAAGGTCGATATAAATCGTTCCTCGTCCAGACCAATGAGTATTTTTTGCAACTGTGCCGCTATGTTGAACGTAATCCGCTTAGAGCAGAACTAGTTCAGCGGGCGGAGGAATGGCGGTGGTCAAGCGCTTGGCGACGGGTACATGGCTCTAAAAAAGAACAACTCCTCCTCGACTCGTGGCCCGTCGCTGCCGGAAGCGGAAGAAACTATTTAGAGTGGCTCAACAAACCACAGATGCACGAAGAGGAACACCTCGCATTTATAAGAAAGGCGGCAATAAAAGGGAATCCGCTAGGAAATGCTGAGTGGGTAGATCAGGTTGCTAAACAGTTTGGATTATCAATGACGTTGAGAAGTAGAGGTCGACCAAAAAAGCATGATGTCTGATAAAAAGGTTCCTGACACCTTTCTGTTTCTGTTCTGACACCTTTTCCCCCTTTTCCACACCTTTTCTTCACCTTTTCTTTTCCTAGCTCTGTATATGCACAAACCGCCACTTTTAGTGACGGCTTTTGCGCAAAGCGGGAGCGAAGGGACTCGAACCCTCGGCCTTCTGCGTGACAGGCAGACGCTCTAACCAGCTGAGCTACGCCCCCAGGCTGCCAATAAATTGGCAGAATTTTCAATTTCTAATTTCTAATTTTCAAACAAATTGAATCTAATTTGTAGATTTTTGAAAATTATTTTTTCACTTCAGCGACGATTTTTTCAAAAACCGTTGGGTTTTGTGAAGCCAATTGGGCTAGGACTTTGCGGTCTAACTCTATCTTATTAACTTTTAACAAATTAATAAATTTAGAATAAGTTAGGCCATTTTGGCGACAAGCGGCATTAATTTGGATTTGCCATAACGCGCGATTGACGCGTTTTTTTTCTTTGCGACCGCGATAGGCATGAACGCCGGCTTTGTATAAAGCAGTTCTGGCGAGGCGAATCGTATTTTTGCGGCCCCAGCGATAGCCTTTAGTTTGGGCAAAAAGCCGTTTGCGTTTGGCGACATGAGTTTTTCCACGTTTGACTCGAGGCATAATTTTAACAATTAACAATTAACATTTAACTTAGGAATAGGGGATGGCGCGGCGGACATTTCTTAAGTCTGATTTAGCCACTGGGCTGAAGCGTCGTTTGTTTCTGGTCGTGCTGCCCGACTCGCGGGCGTTAAAATGATCTTGACCGGCGGTTTTGGTCAGATATTTTTTATTTCTTCGGCCTTTGGTCACTTTAATTTTTTTGGCCGTGGCTTGATGAGTTTTTAGTTTCATAGAATTATAATGCTAATTACAAATTGATGCCAATCTGCGAATGTTGCGAATTTATATTTGTATTATTCGCATTCATTTGTAGATTCGCATTATGTATAAATTAAAAAACAGCAAAATGGCTGCTCGCGTTTTTCATTTTCACCCGCGCACCGGAATGCCACTGGCGTCAGCCTGTGGATGAAGCGCTCACCGAATGCCATTCGGTGCGGGGTTCCGCCCTCCAAAATTCCAAAAAATGGCTGATGCCACCCCGCCATGGCAAGGTTGAGGGCTTCACTTTTTAGCCAGTAAGACGGACAATTTTCCCTGCTGAACGGTTAAGGGCATTTCCGTGACCGTGGGAATTAATTGGTTTAAGGAAGCCACGAATTTATTGATAATGTCCTTGGCTAAATTGAAATGTTGGCGTTCGCGACCTTTCAAAATCATTTCCACTCTGATTTTATCGTCTTGGCCGATAAATTTTGCCGCTTGGTTTAGACGAACATCAATGTCATGCTGGCTGATGCGCAACGAAAGCCGGATGCCTTTGACTTCAATTCTTTTTTGTTTGGCTTTTTCCTTGCGCCGTTCTTTTTCTTCCTGATACTTGAGCTTATTATAATTTAGGATTTTGGCGACCGGCGGCTGGGCTAAGGGGGAGACTTCCACCAAATCAAGCCCTTTTTCGCGCGCCAGATTAATCGCGGCGGTGGTGTCAATCACGCCGATATTTTCCCCGTTTTCGTCAATGAGCCGGACTTGGGGGACGCGGATAAAATTATTCACCCGGTATCGTTTAAAAATTTCTGGCCTAAAAAATGTTTTTCTTCGTGAAATTCTCAAGGATTTATCAATTAATAATTAAAATCTCAAATCTCAAATCTCAAAGCCACAGATCAAAACTAAAAATTAATTAATTCTAAAGTTTAAAATTTTGAAATGTAATTTTGATATTTGAGATTTAATTTTTGAGATTGAGGTCGCCTCAAGGCGATCGAATGGTGGAGATGAGGGGGATTGCACCCCTGTCTAGAAGCGGACCTAAGGAGGTTTTACAAGCTTAGTCGATTTTTAATTCAATTGGCCGGTCAAAAATTGACAAAACCCTACCAACTAAAGTCTCAAGCGTTTCGGCCAACTATTGAGACGATAATTAGCCTACGCCTAATAATTGACACCAGTGACCGGTTATTAGGTATTGCCGGGCTGATGGCTTTGGTTTTTTAAGCCAAGGCAGGAGCTAAAGCGAGAGACGCAAAAGCGTTCTGGACTTTAGCGACAAGTGATTTGGCACTTATCAAGTTGATGATTATAGATTAGCGAGGCTAGTCATCAAGCCTCGGCCTGAGCTCTTTAACTCCTGATTCTATCGATTTTAAAACATCCCCATGCCTCAAAAATTGCCAAGCAATTTTTGGGAAATTCTAAATTCCAAATTATAAATTCCAAATAATTTCGAAACTAGAATTTTTTTAATTTTCTTCTAATTTCCCGATCAATCTCTCGTTTTTTAATGCTGGCTCGCTTATCAAACTGCTTTTTACCTCGAGCCAAGCCCAGTTCCAATTTAACCAGACCTCCTTTAGTATATACAGAAATCGGTAGAATTGTCAAGCCATGCTCTTGGCTTTTGCCGCGCAAATAATCAATCTCTTTTTTTTTCAGTAAAAGCTTTCGATCCTTGGTTGGTTCATAATTAGTTTGACTGCCAGCGGCTGGCCTGTAAGCAGAGATATGAGCATTGATCAGTGCGATTTGATTTTTGTGGTCAACGGCGGCATAGCTGCCTTTTAAGTTGATTTGACCTTTTTTAACCGCCTTAACTTCAGCGCCGGTTAAAATAATGCCTGCTTCAAATTTTTCTAAAATTTGATAGTCAGCTAAGGCTTTTTTGTTAATGGTGATGGTAGGCATTCTTTAGCTTGTAGGTAATATTTCAGGCTTTAAAACAAGTATAACAGTGATATTTACGATTGACAAATGGCTTGTGGCCATTGGCGAAATTTAGTATAATTAATAGCGATACCAATTGCGAATGGCATTCGAATCTACAAATAGCATTCGTATTATTCGCATCAATTCGCAGGTTAGCATTATATCTTAGATGGAAAAACAAAACGTCACCATTAACATTTCCACCACCACGATTCTAAAAATTGTTGGCGTTCTTTTGATTTTAATGTTTTTGTATTTTATCCGCGACGTGATTTTAATGATTTTTATTGCTTTAATTTTTGCTTCATTGATTGAGCCGCTGGTTAATTGGTTGGAAAAAAATAAAGTCCCCCGCGGCTTAGGGGTGCTTTTGATTTATCTGGTTTTGATTTTATTTATCATTTTAACCGTCAGATTAATTATTCCGCCGATGATTGAACAAGTGGCTTTACTCGCTAATAATTTTCCCAGTCTTTGGGATCGGTTCACGGATAACTTCAACAACTTTCGGCAATATTCCGAAGAACGGCAGTTATTAGACCAAATTCAAAGCGGCTTGACTGGCTTGCAGAGTGGTCTGCAGAAAGCGGCCAGCGGTGTTTATTCTTTTATTATTTCCGTTTTTCGTAATGTCATTAATTTTATCATGGTTTTAGTCATTACTTTTTATTTGGTGGTCCAAAAAGAGGCAGTGACAAAGCTTTTCCGCGCCGCGGCGCCAGCGAAATATCAAGATCATTTAATTAATTTATTTTTACAAATTCAAAAAAAGATTGGCGACTGGGCGCGCGGTCAGCTCATTTTGGGTTTGATTGTTGGCGTGTTTTCTTTTGTCGGATTACTTTTTATTATGCCTAAGTATGCTTTGGTCTTAGCCCTGATCGCCGGCATTACTGAACTTATTCCTTACTTAGGGCCAACCCTGGGGGCGATTCCAGCGGTTTTTCTCGGTTTTACCGTGCCACCCATTACTTTTTGGCGGGGGATAGCGGTTTTAATCCTTTATGTCGTGATCCAGCAAGTAGAAAACAATTTATTGGTGCCTCAGGTGATGAAAAGGCAAGTTGGCTTAAATCCAGTCGTGATTATTATTGTGATGTTGATTGGCGCGCGGATAGCTGGTATAATAGGATTAATCTTAGCCATTCCGGCGGCAACAGCGGTCAGCGTCATTCTGAAAGATTTTATCAAAAAATCAGATTTGCCTGAAATTAAGGCGGAAATGGACAACAATTAATTAGATCTCAAATCTCAAAAATCAAATCTCAAAATTACACCCGCCTGCCGACGCCTTATAAATTTACTTAAATACAAAATACTAGGGCAAGGGAAAATAAATTATTTATGAGAAAAAGTAGGGACGGCATTGGCGAGCAGGTAAGCACCAATAATCAAAATTCAAAAGTAATTAAATTAAAAACTTTTAACTTTTAACTTGGACTTTTGACTTTTAATTTTTGACTTTTGAATTATTATTTGGAGTTTGTAATTTGAAATTTGGTGCTTAAAAATTATAACAAAAAATAACTTATTAAAATTAATAGGAACACTAATTGTTCCCATCTAACGGAGAAAATATGGTTTATCCCATGACCGCAAAAGACGCTAAACCACCAATGCGCCCAGCGCCAACTGGTTTTAGCCAGGCGCCAAAAGCGCCAAAAAAGCCCGGTGAAGCTAATGCCTGGCTTAAAGGCTTAGTCACTTTGATTATTGTTTTAATTATTGTTGGCGGTGGCATTTATTTAATCGCGAGCTACACGGGTGTGGCTGGCGGCTTAGGGGCGGCGGGTAAATTTAAAGAAAATTGGCAGGCGATCTTTTTGACTAACGGTCAAGTTTATTTTGGCAAAGTCACCAAGATTACCAGTGATTTTGTCCTTTTAAGAGATATCTACTATCTCCAAGTCGTGAATCAGCAAAACACGATTGGCCAGCCGTCTGATGTCCAGACTCAGCCCGAGCAGCGCCTGACTTTGATTAAATTAGGCAATGAGATCCACGGACCGCGCGACGAGATGATGATTAATCGTGATCATGTCGTTTTGATGGAAGACTTAAAAAGCAGTTCAAGGGTGGTTGAGGCGATTAATGATTATCTGAAAAAACAGAGCAATTAATCACTTTCTTATTTAAAAAACAACCCAGCCATTCGCGAATGGCTGGGTTGTTTAATTATCCTTTTTTTATTATAATAGAGTTAAACTTGCAGATAATTTTAGTGAATTATGGGGAAAAATTTTTGGCAAAAAATTATTAGTCTGGTTTTTTTTATGGGTGCAATCGGTTTTCCATTAAATCTTTGGGCGCGGATGGAAAGCACTAATTATATTATTTGGGCGGACGTGGTTAGCTCCGGCGGCGATGAGCAAAGCAGCTCGGCCAATTATATTTTGGCTGATTCCATCGGCGAGGCCTTAATTTTATCGGCGACTTCTACTTCAGTGATTTATGGCTCAAAAGCGGGTTTCCGCGAAATGTATCCGGACCAATACTTAAGTTTCAGTTTAAGCAGTAATGAAATAAATTTCAGCCAATTAAGCCGAAGCGAAGTCCGATCCGGCAGCCATACGATGACGGTTGATACGAACGCGACCAAAGGGTATATTGTCACAGTTTCTGGCAACACCTTGGGAAGCGGTAGCCACACCATTGACGCTATTGGTTCTATTGCTTCTGTTTCTAACGTTGGCACTGAACAGTTCGGCATTAATTTAGTGGCTAACACCGATCCGGCGATTGGTGCAAATTTGACTGGTACGGCGCCGGTTGGTTCAGTGGCCAGTTCATATGATACCACCAATAAATTCGCCTACGCTAGCGGCAATACGATTGCTCAGGCGACTAATGACATTAATCCGACAACTTATACCATTTCTTATATTGCTAATGTCCGGGTTAATACCGAGGCCGGGTCTTATACTACCACTTTGATTTATTCGTTATTGCCCAGATTTTAGAAAAATGTTAAATTTAAAAACAAAATTTAGTTTTTTTATTTTTTTCTTTATATTTTTTTTATTTTTGCCTCATTTCAGTCTGGCTTTAACTGCCATGTCGCCGATTTTAGAAATTGAGGTTAAACCCGGCGAAAGCCAGACTGGTTTTTTAAAGCTTTATAATGAAACCGCGGCTGATCTGATTTTAACTTCCAACCTTGAATCTTTTAAGGCTGGTGATGAGACTGGCCAGCCGGTTTTTTTATTGCCAGAACAAAAAGATAAGTTTTTAGATTGGTTTACCGAGTTACCGACAGAAATTCTTTTGCGGCCCCAGCAAGTGATTTTGGTGCCTTTTAGGATTCAGGTTCCCGCCAATGCCACGCCCGGGGGTTATTATGCCGCGATTTTTTGGCAGACAAATTCTGGCCAGACCAAAGACGGTTCTGGCGCCGGTATCAGTGGCCGCATCGCTACCCTGGTTTTTTTAAAAGTGGCCGGTGAACTTAATGAATCAGCCCAATTAGTCGGCTTTGAAACTATTCCAAAAAATAATTATTTTTTCCATTTTCCCTTAAATTTTTCCGTTCGCGTCAACAATCAGGGCAATATTCATCTTCAGCCGCAAGGTCAAATAATTCTTTCGGATTGGTTTAGTCGGAAAATCGCTTTGGATATTAATCAGGAAAAAAGATTTATTTTGCCCGGAAGCATTAGGCGTTTTGACGTTGTCTGGGAAAGTGGGGCAAACAAAAATTTTTGGCAGAATTTTTTAGCCGAACTTTATTTAGAATTTAAAAATTTGCCTTTCGGACCTTATCAAGCGGAATTAAGTTTAAATTATGGCGCGCGACATCAAACGTTGACTGGCAGTTTAAATTTTTGGTTTATTCCTTGGCGGTTGATTTTGGCCATAGTGATTTTAATTATATTTCTAGTGACGTTTTGGCGGATTAACCGTCGGGTGAAAGAACTTAAAAACAAACTGGAAAAATTGGTAAATGAAAAAAATCAAGGCAACTAAAATAATTTTGTTTTTTACCCCGTTAGAAATTTATAAGAATTTTTTAACTTGATTAAAATAATGAATAACCCGCTAAATATTTTCCTTAAAAATAAGTTTTTGTTTAAATTTCTAACGGGGTTTACTCTAGGTCTTTTTTTAAGCGTTGGGTTATTTTTTTTATTTTTAAATCTTAAACTGACACCAGAAGTTTTGGCGGCGACCGGCACGGGCAATGTTAATGTTTCCGGCTGCTTGCTTTTGCCCGCGCCGAGCTGCGGTGATTGGGACACAAGCCAGTGTATACCGGGCGGGACCGGTAAAAAAATCAGGACTTGCACTAATGCTTGTTCAACCTGGACCGAAGAGGGCAATTGCGGCGGCGGTCCGCCGCCTCCGCCCCCGCCGCCTTGTATTCCCACACCTCTGACTTGTGGGCCGTGGAGTGACTGTGTTGATGGTCAGCGGACTAGGACTTGTACTAACAACTGTCCGCCGCCAGAACCGCCAGAAACGGAGTTATGCATCGTGGGTTGCGGCGATGGTGTTGTTGGGCCGGGTGAACAATGCGATGACGGCAATGTTAATGGCGGTGACTGTTGTTCTGGCACTTGCCAGCAGGAAATTATTATTTCCGGCGTTGGTGAGTCAGTCACCAACACAACAGCGGAAATCAGCTGGTCAACTTTATGCCAGGCCTCAACTTCAGTTTTAGAATGGGGGACAGCGCCAAGTGCGAGCGATGGTTCAGTCAGCGGCTTAGCCGGGACAAATTACAGCTACACAATTTTTAGTTTAGCGCCCAATACGGTTTATTATTACCGGATTACCGCGACCGCCGGGCCGCTTCAAACGATTTATTCTGACACTTTTTTAACTTTAGGCGGTGTGGAAAATTGCAATAATCAGATTGATGATGATCATGATGGTTTTTGTGATTACCCGGCTTCCACTTGCACTGACGGTTCAGTTCCCGGCGATCCGGAATGCGCCTGTACGCCGAATTTTTCCTGTGTACCCGGGACCTGCGGCGCTGATAATCAATGGACAGTGACTTGCCTTGATCAGAGTATTCCCAAATGCCAGTCGGATTATCAATATCAACAAGCGTGCAATATTTGCCCCGGCGTCATCCCGGGCGTCTGCCAGCAAGTTAATCCGGATACTTGCCAATTAATTAATCTGCCGAATTGTTGCGGCAATAATCAATGCGAACCGCCTGGGGAGGATCCTTATAACTGCGCCTTGGATTGTCCGGTTGATTGCCTTTCGGCATGGGAGTGTAGCAGTTGGCAGCCAGAGCCTTGTCCGCCGGCTGGATTTCAAACCCGCGATTGTTTTGACACTAACGCCTGCCCAATTCCGATTAATCCGCCCGCCAATCAGCAAAGTTGTGACGCCCGCTGTCCGGGCTTAACTTGTGGTATTGGTGAAGTGATTAATATTGATCAGTGCGTCTGCGAACAAATTATCCCTTTTTGCGGCAATGGCATTTGTGAAGCTGGGGAAACTTATGAACAATGCCCGGCTGATTGTATTTTGCCTTGTTTGCCCAACTGGACTTGTTTAGGTTGGAGCGACTGCGCGAATAATTTGCAATCGCGTGAATGTTATGATTTAAATAATTGTGATTTAAATATTGCTCGGCCGCCGGAAGTTAGGGCTTGCGCAAAAGACTTTGAACTCGCTTGCGGTCTTTGTCAGACAATTGATTTAGCTTCTCAAAATTGTCAACCGCAAACACCTTGTTGTGGTAACAGAATTTGTGAAGCCGTAGAAAATATTTGGTCGTGCCCGGTGGATTGTGGTCTACCCCCTGATTTTAGAGCGGCATTATCCGATTGCTTAGACGGAATAGATAATGATAAAGACGGCTTAGTTGATTATCCGGCGGATCCGGGGTGCAGTAAACCATCGGATAACAGTGAATTAAATCTCAATGAAGTTTTAAATAATCTGCCTAAGGTTTTAGACAATCCGCAAGTGGAGCAGGCTAATAAAATTGTCATGCCGATTTTAGCCACAACCATTGCCATAAACACTTTTGCCACTTTTTCCTTTTTTAACTTTTTATCCTACTTGCAATTTTTCTTTACTCAGCCGTTTGCTTTCTTATTCCGGCGCCGGCGCCAAAAATGGGGGGTGGTTTATAACGCTTTGACTAAGCAGCCGGTTGATTTAGCGATTGTTCGGCTTTATCAAAAGGAAAACAGCCGGTTAATCCAGTCGCGGGTGACAGACAAGCTTGGGCGTTTTAGTTTTTTAGTCACGCCGGGCCGATATTATCTCACTGTGACTAAGCCCAAATTCGTTTTTCCGTCAGTTTACCTGAAGGATAAAAAAGAAGACGTCAAGTATCTTGATTTATATCACGGTGAAGTTATTGAAGTGACTCAAGCCAATGCCAATATTACGGTTAATATTCCCGTTGATCCAGAAGTTGAAGCGCCAGCGCCGGCCAAAGTTATTTTTCAATATTATTTGCGCAAAGTCCAATACGCCGCCGCGTTTTTAGCCGTACCATTAGCCGGGGTTTCTTTAGCGATTAATCCGGGGCCGCTTACTTTAACTTTATTTGGTTTTCATTGTTTGCTTTTTGTTTTATTCCATCGCTTAGGCTACCAACGACCGCCGAAAAGCTGGGGCGTGGTTTACGATAAACAAAACAAAAAACCGATTAATTTAGCAATTACGCGAATTTATGACAAACAATATAACAAACTTTTGGAAACGCGCGTGGCTGACGTTCGCGGCCGCTATGCCTTTTTAGTTGATAATAATGTTTATTATGTGACCGCGGAAAAATTAGGCTATCAGCCGTTTAAAACTCAAGATATTGATTTAGTCAGCCAAAAACGTGAAGCCGTGGTTGGTTTTGATATTGGTTTAGACAAAGCCGGAGTTGGCGTTGCCCAGCCAGTTGCGCCAACTGAATTGCCGTCAGTCGTGCCCGCGGCAAAATCGTCAATAACGCCGCCAACCGCCCCGCCGCCAACGGAAACCAAACCAGAGATAACCGCTGTGCCGCCGTCAGTGCCAATAACGCCGCCAGTAGCGGCAGCACCAAGGCCAACTGAAAAGCCAACTTTGGTTAAAAGAGTGGAAGGCCCGGGCGTGAGCCGTGAATCATTACAGGAATTGTTAACTACTAAACAGGCGGTTTCGGAAATTAAAGAAGATATTATTGAAGAAAAACAACATCTAGAAAAATTGGAAGAAAAAGTGGAGAAGATTGAAGAAAAAATTGGAGAAAATCAGCAAGATAAGCAAGATAAGTCCGCCTCCGCTGAAGCTTTGGCGGACAAGCAAGATGGGTCGATGCCACCGCCTGTTTCGTCGAAACCTGATCAAGACGGGACGGAGAAAAGTATCTTTGGCTAATAAGTTAAAAGTCAAAAATCAAAAGTCAAAAGTTTGGTAATTGCCTTCGGCAATAATTAACTTTTGACTTTTAACTTGAAATTTTGACTTTTGACTTTTAACTTTTGAATTAATTTATTTATGTTCTCCGAACAAAAACGTCAAAGCGTTCATATCCTCTTATTTTTACTGGCCTTTTTTTTGAAATATTTAAATCGCTGGCAGGCCGCGGTCTTGCTTTTAATTTTACTTTTTGTCACGTTATTTTTAATTCCGCGCTTAAAAATTAAATCATTTTTTTACCGCCAGTTGGAAAAAAAATACAGCCAAGGCGCGGTTTGGTATTTTTTAGTTTTATTAATTTTAGTTTTAATTTTTCCGTTGCCGGTGGTGGCCGCCAGTTGGGCAATTTTGGCTTTGGGCGACGGCACGGCCACGATTATCGGCCAGAATTTTAAGGCCAAAGAGTTGCCTTGGAATAAGAAAAAAAGCTATTTTGGCAGCCTGGCCTTTATTTTTTTTGGCGTCATTGGGGCATTTATTCTATTAAAGTGGATGATGCCGGATTTAACCAATGGCGCCGCTTTTTCTATTGGTTTAAAGACTTCATTAATTGCGGCAGT
This sequence comes from Candidatus Buchananbacteria bacterium RIFCSPHIGHO2_02_FULL_39_17, assembly GCA_001817425.1. Taxonomy (GTDB): domain Bacteria; phylum Patescibacteriota; class Patescibacteriia; order Buchananbacterales; family UBA6539; genus HO2-39-17. Next base: position 99,926 of record MHII01000023.1, read on the forward strand.
TGTTGAAAGTTTGCCTTGGCGGATTAATGATAATTTGACCGTGGCGGTGACCAGCGCGGTGGTATTAAGTTGGTTAATATAGTGGCTGTATAAAATTATTATTTTTTATTGATCCGCCTAAGTTTTTGCGAAACAAAAATTTTGGCGGGTTGATACAACTTAGAATATGCTATTGTAAAATATTCTCGCAAAA
>MHII01000024.1:0-48224 GCA_001817425.1 Candidatus Buchananbacteria bacterium RIFCSPHIGHO2_02_FULL_39_17
CCGCGGCACTTCGGCGGGCTGGACTTTAAATTTAACCGCCGCGGCACTTCGGCGGGCTGGACTTTAAATTTAACCGGCAGCGACTGGCGGGCCAGCACCGAACAGATTCAGTTTAATTATAATGGCAAAGGTTCAGATAATGGCAAAGGCAAGCTTTGCGCTTTTCCCAATGGCGGCAGTCTTTATGCGGAAAGCGGGAGTTTGACGGGGGTAAGCAAAGGTGGTATAGATTGTTTTAGCAGTACTTTATCCACGATTGATTTAGTCACCGCGACTAATGGCAACGGCAACGGGACTTATTGGCTGACGGATATGAAACTGGAGCAGTATGTGCCGGCTAACGCGACTGCGACCGTTTATACCACTTCCATTATTTTTACGCTCCAGTAAACCGTTAAAATTATAATTTTTAAATTAGAATTTTGATTCAATTTTTAATGACTGAATTTTGAAATATTAAAAAATTGGAATATTGAATCAAAATTAAAAATTAGAAATTAAAAATTATTTTTAGACTTGCTTTCAAGCATAAATTATCCCATTCTATATAAATGTCTAAAACGAAATTTAACCAAAAACAATTTTTAATCTATCAGCAATATCAGCGGATTCATTTTTTTCTTTTTATCGTTTCTCTGGTGGTGTTTTTAATCGTTTTTTTGGTGATGAGCACGATTTTTCTGGAAACCACCAAGGCAACCAGTATTTTGCTTTCCCTTGCCATTTCTAATCCCAGTGAAACCTCGGTGACGACGCAAGAGAGCACAACCATTACTAGCGGTGGCGGTTTAGCGCTGCTTCGGGCGCCAAGTTTAGCGAAAGAGCTAGCTCTTCAGCCAATGCCGCCTTCGCCAGCCGAATCAACCGGGGCAATCGCGCCCGTGAAAGTCTCAATTAACCTTTTAAACCAAAGCGGTAATATTATTGAGGGCGGCAGTGCCTCTAATTATTCACTCCAGTCAATTGTGCCGCAGATCAGCAATAGCCGGCCGGTTTTCAGCGGGCAAGTTGATTTGCCCTATGCTTTTATTTTTTTAGAAATTCATTCAGGGCCAGTTAACGCGATTACTACCAGTTTCAATGCAGATGCTAACGGTTTCTGGTCTTATCAGCCGTCCCAGCCGCTTGCCGCTGGTTCTCACTTGATGTATTTGACGGTTTTTGACCCAACGGGCGAGGCAAAATTAGCGGCGGTTGATTATCAATTTGAAGTTTTGTCAACTGAAGAAACAACCAAAGTTGCCACGGAAATCAAGCCAGGGCAAAGCAAAAAAATTACCGCTAAGCCATCGTTAGTTGATTCGGGTCAAGCCCTTTTTGACGTGCGGGTTAAGCTAACAGGTTCGATACCTCACGAAATTCAGCCCGGCGATGACTTTTACGCCCAAATCTATCTGACGAATGTTGGCGAAACCGGGAAGTTAGTTGATGTAATCGTTAAATATCAAATTGTTGATGAAAAACAAAAGATAATTTTTGAGCAAGGTGAGACTTTGGCGGTTAGCACCCAAGCCTCATTTCTAAAAACCTTTTCCACCAAACCAAATCTTTCCCCGGGTAATTATTCTTTGGCGGTCAGCGTTGATTATGATCACGTTCAAGCGGTTTCCGTTGAGAAATTTGCGGTTAAGGGCGAGCCGGTCTTAATTATGCCGGGCCGGACCAAAGTTAATATTTCCGCTGTTGTCCAAATCCTTGCCTTAATTTTAATTATCAGCTCCTTAATCGCTTATTTTGAATATAAACAAGTGGAATCTTTAAGGCGAGTCATTCATCAAGTGACGGAAAAAGATTTGAAAAAAGAAGGTTTAATTTCTTAAACGCGAATTTGAAAAGTTTTTTAAACCATTAAATAATCCAAAATTGGTTAAGCCTGTCATTGCGAGCGATCCCAAGCGAAGTCGAGGGAGAGCGAAGCAATCTCCAGAGATTGCCGCATCGTCCCGTCGCTCGCGAGCGACGGGACTCCTCACAATGACAATGTATTAGTGTCATTGCGATCCCGATTTTACATCGGGAGAAGCAATCTCGTTTGAGATATTTCTTTACTAAAAATTAATTAAAAAATATGCCTGAAAGTATTATTTACGTCAATACTCTAATCACTACCCTAATCTTTGATCTGATTAGGTTAATTTTAGCCATTATCATTGTTATTTTGGGGCTGCGGATTGTCTGGCGGGTAGAAAAAAAATTGGATTTATTTTTTAAGTTGATAACCTTTGCTTTTATTTTGATAGTTGGGCGCCAATTAATTAGGCTTTTTATCAATTTAGAAATATTTTCATTTGCCGGCTGGATGAACTGGTTAGACATTATCCCGAGCTTTATTATCCTCATTGCTTTTTTGGTGATGGATGGGGTAATTACAAAATTGGATCGGGAAAAATGAATTTGATTTTTTAATTGATACAGTGATAAAAAAACCGAGATGGCAATCTCGGTTTTTTACTTCCTTACCGGAAACCCCGTGCGAGGTTTCCCGAGTACGGGGATGAATGGGCAAAATCCGATCCAAGGATTTTGTAAGTTAGCGCGAGCTCAATTTAGACTGTCATCCTGAATTTATTTCAGGATCCTTCATTGGGATGCCGAAACAAGTTCGGCATGACAATAGCGAGCGAGTAGCGAAAGCGTCAGGAAACCCCGCATAAAAAAAGCCACCCCGAAGGATGGCTTTTTGAGTGCGGGGAGGACGTCATTAAATAGAATTAATAAGTAATTTATTTAAAGCTAAACTTAGGCTTTAAATCACTATTATCGTTCCGTGAGACGAGGAGGTTTGGGGGCAATATTGAGACCATCTTCTTTTTGTCGTCCCGAGCGACCCAGCCGTTCGCCCAGTCGTTCGCGAACGGCTGGGGAGTCGAGGGATCTCAACAAGCTTATTAATTATTATGAGATTTCTCCACTCGCTACGCTCAGTCGAAACGACAAATAAAAAAGAAAAATTAGATTGACCAAGGTGACGTAAAGAGATAATTATTTATTTTCAATCGCTTTTTGGTAAAGCTGGTTTAATTCGTCTAACATGTTTTGGTAATCGGCATTATTCGGAGAACGTTTGACGATAGAGGCTAAAAAATCAATCGTGGCTTTTAAATCTTTAGAGTCGCGATAAGCCGATAAAAGTTTAGCGACATTTTCCGGCTGGTAAACCGGAAAACCAAGGGCTAAAGTTTTTTCCAAAGACTGGTAAGCCAGATCCGCCTGACGGCTTAAAATATAGGCAATGGCTAAATTCCAATGAGCCTCGGCGAATTTCGGATTTAAGTCAATCGCTTTTTGGAAATAAGCAATGCCTTCATCAAACTTGGCTTGCGACATTTTAATCCGGCCAAGCAGAGTCAAAGTTTGATAGCGCTTAGGCGAAATGGCTAGGGCCTTTTGGCTGATTTCTTCGGCGGCGATTAAATAATTGGGATTTAATTGGTTGGTCGCTAAATAAAGCTCGCCTAACAAAAGATAATTTTGAATTTCATAGGGCGTGGTGCTGATATTTTTTTTCATTTCATTAATGGCAAAATTAATTAAGGGAAGAGTCTCTTGGTTAATCCCGCTTAAATTGACCCGATCTCGGGTGGCCTGAACTAAAATAAACCGCAATTCCGATTGGGCTGGGTTGGAATAATTAAACGCTTTGACAAAGTCATTTTTTATTAAGATTGGGTTAGTTTTATCTTTAGTCACGGCGGTAACGGTGTAATGATTGGCCAAGGCCGGCCTGACATTAAACCAATAACCCAGACTGCCAAAGATGATCAGCGCTACCATCAATAAAATGATATGCCAAGAACGCAACTGATTTTTCCCTAAGGTTTCTAATTTTTCATTTTTTTCAAAATTTGGCCGGGTTTGGATAAAAGCTAAGGTCAGAAAAAATAATAAGTAAGAATTAAGCGTGTCAAAAACAAAAATATTTTGAGCTAAATAAGTCAAAATTAAAGTGGTCAAAATCAGGTTTGTCTTAAATTCTAATTTTTTTTCCCAGATTTTTTTGACGGCAAAAATAATTATTAAAAGGTAGGTAATTAGGCCAACTAAGCCGGTGGTCACGCCAACCTCAACAATGACATTATGGGCGCGATCGTACCAGGGCTGGGAGCCGATGTCGCGCGCGAGGGCGGGATTAAAATGCTGGTTAAAGGCGGCGTTAAAATTTTCCCAACCCCAGCCGAAAATTGGCCGAGCTAAAAAGGCTTGGCCGCCGACTTGCCAAACCAACAAGCGGTTTTGGGTGGTGACGTCAGTTGGCGAAATATTAATGAGCCGGTTGACGGTTGTTAGATTTTGCGCCCAGGGCTGGGACCGATTAAGGTAGAGATAAAAAAAAGTCATTGCCATGAAAATTAGCAAAACGGCAGCACTAATTTTTAGGGCAATTTTTTTTGTTTTCAAAAAAGCGCTGAAGAGGATAAATAAGCCGCCAAAAATTAAGGCAATCACGGCGCCGCGGGTTTGGGTTTGCCAGATAATCAATAAATCAATAATCATCAGGCCAGCGTAAAGAATTTTTTGACCTTTAATTTGAGTTTGGAAAAAAAGATAAGCGGCAAGGAAAATGATAAAAATCAGGTAAGCGGCTAAAAAACTGGGATTGCCAATCGCGCCGCCCAGCCGTTCACCGGCGGTTTTTAGGGCGGGGGATAAATTAAATAATTGGGCCAGAGCATAGAGGGTTTGGAAAAAACTGGAAATTAAAACGACGTTTAAAAGCTGTTGCCACTCGGCTTTGGTTTTAAAGATGCCAATTAAGATAATAAAAAAGGCAAGATAATGAAGCCAAGTCAGGATGCCTTCAGTTCTTTCAATTGAACTCCAGAAGCTGCGATAAAAATTAACCCCAAACACGGAAGAGATAATCATCATTAAGACAAAAGTCGAGAGCAGCCAAGTGAGAATGGCGCGCTTGGGCCTAAATTTTGGGTTGAGGGCTAACCGAAGAATATACCCAATGAGGCAAAATTCAATTATTAATCGAAAAATCGCGGTTCGCGGGAAAACCAAGGGGAATAAAAAATTCGGGTTAACGTATAGCGGCAAAAATAAAATAATAAAAACTCCAGTTTTAATAAACTGGATTAATAGATTTTCTAAATTAAATTTTTGGTTTTTAGTTCGCCCGTTGGCGAATTGAGATAGGGCAGTCATACCCCTAATTATAGCGTCAAATGTAATAAAATGGAATAACTAAATTTTGGTCGGGTTGGCCCGCCTAAATTTCGGGGTAGCCCGCCTAAATTTATTTCCTTACCGGAAACCCCGTGCGAGGTTTCCCGAGCACGGGGATAAATAGGCAAAATCCGATCCAAGGATTTTGTAAGTTAGCGCGAAACTTTGCTTATGTGTCATCCCGAATTTATTTCAGGATCCTTCATTGGGATGCCAAAACAAGTTCAGCATGACAATGGCGAGCGAGTAGCGGAGCAAAGGAAATTCCGCACGAACCGAAGGTGAGTGCGGGGAGGACGTCATTATTAGAAATAATCCTTAAAACCCCAGTAATGATTTACTTTTTTGAATCAGTAGATAAGACTTATAATAGATTGGAAAATTTTGGCGGGCGACCTCATCGTTCCGAACGATGCGCGCTAGCCCCGCCCGACTGCCTTGACTATCGGGGATCCGGGACTCGAACCCGGAATCTCACGCACCCGAAGCGTGCGCGATAGCCAATTACGCTAATCCCCGGCAGTCAAGGCGGGCGGGCAGCTGCGCTATACCCCGAAATTTAGGCGGGCAAGCCGAAGTGTGCTCCGCCAGCTGGTGGACAATTATCCCGACGCTTCGGTCGGGATCCCGACTTCCTTATTTTTTATTAAAATCAGTACGTCGGGACGCTACACCTCGATCATAACCATTAACCTTTAACCAATAACAATTAACCCACTTACTTATTGTTAACTGTTTGCCCCGCTTCAATTTTACCTTAGAATAAAAAATAAAACCAGATATTATTTAATTTAACTATTAAAATTTCGCAACCCGCGCGTGCCGAATAAGCACACTCTGTTTAGGGCGCAGCGGGTTGTCTCTAAATTATTTTGTAAAATTGAAGCGGGGTTAATATTTATTTGCAAGCGTAGCGAGTGAAATGAAAGCTTGCTTTCATTTCCGAGCGGAGCGCCGCAAACAAAGAATACCCCGCCAGCTTGCTGCGGGGTGCAAAGGGCGAGCGCAGCGAGCATCTTTGCGAGTCCAGAGCTTGCTCTGGAGTCAATACTCTTTATTTCTGCTCGGTCGGCGTTCCGCCTTTGGCGGAATTTGGCCTCGCAGACAAATATTAAAAAGAAGAGGCCGCTTGCCATTGACCTCTTTTTCGATTTTCGTCGGAAGGAGAAGGTTATTTTAGCAAGCGGCCGAATAGGCGAGGCGCCAGCGGAAGGGCACTTCGCCTTTGGGAGAACTATTCTTCTCGCCGTCTAAGATTGGCGAGAGAAATTTTGTTTGGCGGCGGTACACTCCACCAGTAACGTTTGATGGCGCTGGTAATGATAGATGCGCCACTGCCAATACTGACAATCAAGATAAACCAGCATTGAAGGGGTGCTTCTTGCCAATAGCCAGTTTGGCCGGTGCTAGCCAGAACCGGAAAGACTATGGTCCACAAGACCATGACTACTCCGACCAAAGCCGCCAGCGGCGCCAATGTATGGGCAATCAGCCTAATTTTTTTATTGGCGGCCACTTCAAATACTATGGCCCCGAAAATCAGGCAGAAAGCAGTGCCGAGGGCGACCCAGCAAACATACTGGCGCGTATGATAGGCGGCTGATTCTGGATCAAGACTCGCCGTTGATACGCCAGATATGATTGCTATTCCCAACAGTGCCAGACACAAAAACTTAAAGAGCTTCATTTTTTTATTTCTCCTTTTCCGCTTCCGCGATTTTAGTTTTTCACCATTTTCAGTAATAATTTATAATATAGCATATTTAAATAATCCTGTCAAGTTTTGGCAGAATTATCCTGTTTTGACCAAGAGTTATTAAAAGGGTAGAATAACATAGTCTTATTTATTAAAATATTGCTGAATTATGAACCAAAATCAGCCATTAAGACATTTAGGGATTATTATGGACGGCAATCGTCGCTGGGCGAAAATTCACGGCTTGCCGAGTTTAGAAGGCCACCGGCGTGGTTATAATAAAATGAAAGATTTAGTGAAATGGTGCATTAAAAAAGAAATTAAGATTTTGACGGTTTATGCTTTTTCCACCGAGAACTGGACTCGGTCAAGAAAAGAGGTTAGTTATTTAATGAATCTATTCCGCCAAGCCTTAACCAAAGATATTTCAGAAATTGAAAAACAAAATGTCAAAGTTAAGGTCATTGGTCAAAAGCATAGATTAGCGCCGGATTTGCAAAAGATGATTAAAAAGGTAGAGCAGAGGACAGGGAAGAATAAAAAATTGATTTTTAATATTGCTATTTCTTATGGCGGCCGGCCGGAAATTACCCAAGCCGTCAGAAATATCATCAAGCAAAAGATTCCGGCGGAAAAAGTAAGTGAAAAATTAATTTCGCAAAATCTTTGGACTACTGGCGAGCCTGATTCAGATTTAATTGTCCGCACCTCCGGTGAACAACGTTTGTCTAATTTTTTAACTTGGCAATCAGCTTATTCAGAACTAATGTTTATTAAAAAGCATTGGCCGGATTTCACGGAAAAAGACTTAGACAAGATTGTGACTGAATATAAACGGCGGCAGCGGCGATTTGGCAAATAGATAATTAAAAATTAAAAAATCAAAGTGTAAAATTACAATGTAAAAATTCAAAATGTCTGAAATTAAAAAATTTTAACATTTTGATTTGTCATTTTAAATTTTGATTTTTACATTTTTCATTTTTATGATTGATTTATTCTCCCAGCAATTAGAACAAGACATTAAAGCTAATGCGCCTTTAGCTGATCGCCTGCGTCCCCAGACTCTGGCTGATTTTGTTGGTCAAAAAAATTTAATCGGTGAAAATAAATTGTTGCGCCAAGCTATAGAAAAAGACGAAATTCCCTCTATGATTTTTTGGGGACCGCCGGGTTCAGGCAAAAGCACGCTGGCGCGGATTATCGCCAAAATGACAAAATCGGTTTTTGTTCAGTTGTCCGCGGTTGATTCCGGGTTGAAAGATTTAAGAGAAATTTTAAAAACCGCCCAGGACCGGCGAAAATTTAATCAGCAGCGGACAATTTTGTTTATTGACGAAATTCACCGTTGGAATAAGGCCCAACAAGACGCTTTATTGCCGGATGTGGAGAAAGGGATTGTCACTTTAATCGGGGCGACAACAGAAAATCCCAGTTTTGAAGTAGTCTCGGCTTTGCTTTCGCGGTGCCGGGTTTTTGTTTTAGAACAACTGGCCGAATCTGATTTAGAAATTATTTTAGAGCGAGCGGTTAAAACTGGCTTTGAGAGTTTAAAAATTGATTTAACCAATGACCTGATCCGTTATTTGGCGAGTTTAGCCAATGGCGATGCCCGGGTGGCTTTAAATGCTTTAGAATTTGCGGTCAAATCAACCAAGTCAAACACCCAAGGGAAAATCGTTTTAAATCAAGAGATTATTAAAGAATCTTTGCAAAAATCTCATTATTTATATGATAAAACCGGTGAACAGCATTATAATATTATTTCCGCCTTACATAAATCGGTCCGGGGTAATAATGCCGATGCGGCCTTATACTGGTTGGGCCGGATGATTGAAGCGGGCGAAGATCCGCTTTATATTGCTCGGCGCTTAATTCGCATGGCCGTTGAAGATATCAGTTTAGCTGATCCAAAAGCTTTAGAACAAGCCGTGGCTTGTTATCAGGGTTGTCATTTTCTAGGTTATCCGGAATGTGATATTATTTTAGCCCAATGCGTCGTTTATCTGGCTCGGGCAAAAAAATCAGTTGAAGTTTATCAAGCATATGGTAAGGTTAAGGAAGATGTTAAAAACACAATGGACGAGCCGGTGCCGCTCCATTTGCGCAACCTGCCTCGCCTGCCGGGAGGCAAGGCGGGCGCGCCGACCAAATTAATGAAAGATTTGGCCTATGGCAAGGATTATAAATATTCGCCGGATTATGATTGGCAAGAAAAGCAGGAATACTTGCCGGAAAAATTGAAAGGCCGGAAGTATCTTAATAAATAAATTCTAAGCACTAAATCCTAAATTCTAAACAATATCAAAATCCAAATTTTTAAATTCAAAATGTTTTTGTCATTTGAATTTCAGTAATTTGAATTTGTTTAGAATTTAGATATTAGAATTTAGAATTTAAACTTTATGGTTCGCAAAAAATCAGTCGGGGTGATCATTTTCAAACGCGAAGGCAAAGCCATTCGCTATCTTTTGTTGCATCACGGCGGGGAATATTGGAATTTTCCCAAAGGGACGCAGGAGAAAAGGGAAACTGATTTACAAACCGCTTTAAGGGAGTTGGCAGAAGAAACAGGAATTACCGAAGTTAAAATCATTGATGGTTTTTGCGAGCAATATGATTATGATTTTGACACGGAAATTAGAGATAGGGTTAAGGAAAAAATTTATAAGACCGCAATTTTTTATCTTGGTGAAGCCAATGAGACAAAAGTCAAAATTTCTAATGAGCATTTAGATTTTGGTTGGTTTGACTATGACACGGCTTTAAAAAGATTATTTTATCAACGGGGTCAAAATTTATTAAAAAAAGCGTCTCAATTCCTTTTGAAACAGCAGGATTTTGTGCTATAATATCAAGCAAGATAAGTTTTAAGCAAGATAGGCAAGATAAGAGTAGAGAATACTTTATCTTAATCTTATCTTGTTTACAAGTTTATCTTGCTTATCTTACTTAATCTATGGAGATAAAAAAATATTTTGAATTGGCTTTAGCCAAAAATGCTTCTGATTTGCACTTGGTTTCCGGCAACCGGCCGGCCTTAAGGATTTTAGGTGAATTAGAATTAATCAGCCCAGATAATTTGGAACCTAAAGATTTAACTGAAGCGATTTTTTCCCTGATGAGCAAAGAGGATATTGATTATTTCAAAAAAGAAAAAGAGCTTGATTTTGCTTTAGATATTGCCGGTGGTCACTTTCGGGTTAATTTGCATCAACAGGAAGGTCAAATCGGGCTTGCCGCTCGCATTGTCCCCAATAAAATTCCGTCGCCAAAAGAAATTGGTTTTGATGAAATTTTGTATCAATTAAGCCATTTGAATCAGGGTTTGATTTTAGTCACTGGTCCTTCCGGCAGCGGCAAATCAACGACATTGGCGGCGTTGATTAATTTGATTAATCAGGAAAGACGGGCTCATATCATTACCATTGAAGATCCAATTGAATTTATTTTTCAGGAAAATCAAAGTATTATTGAGCAGCGCGAGCTTGGTCGGGATACGCATTCTTTTCATGAGGCGTTAAAACGGGCATTGCGCCAAGACCCCAATGTGATTATGGTTGGTGAAATGCGCGATTTGGAAACGATTTCCGCCACTTTGACCGCCGCGGAAACTGGTCATTTCGTCGTCTCCACGCTTCACACGGGAACCGCGGCAGAAACGATTCAGCGCATTGTTGATATGTTTCCCGCTCATCGCCAGCAGCAAATTTTACTTCAACTTTCATCGGTTTTAAGAGCAATTATTTGCCAACAGCTCTTGCCTAAAAAAAACGGCGGGATTATTGTCGCTCGGGAAATTTTAATTAATACGCCAGCCGTGGCCAATTTAATTCGTGAAGCAAAAATTGCCCACCTGCCGCAAGTCATTCAAACCAGCCGCCAAGAGGGAATGATGACCATGGCAGCTTGCTTAAAACAGCTTTATGAAAAAGGGTTAATAGAAAAACAAGTTTATGAGAACCGTTTGGGTAACAGTGAAACTTTAGGCACGTACTATTAGCTTGTAGGAATTAGCTTCTTAGCTTTTTAGGTATCTAAAAAGCTATCTCCTAACTTCCTAAATTCCTAATTCCTAACATCCTGACTTATGACTGACGAACGTTGGCAGGAAATTATTGGTCAAATTAAAGATAAATTTCAGATTTCTGATCAGAGAACAGAAGATCTGCCTGAAGAGAGGGGGCGGGGGAGTGTTGAAATTGTTGAGTTCATTGGGCCATTGGGCCGGATGAAATTAGAGCGCACGACCCAGCCCTTGGTTTTAGGGAAAAAAACGATTGGTTCTCGGCGCATTGGCAGCCAGACAACAGTTAAGTATCTTTATTCAGAGAGTGAAAAAATCCATAAGTTCAAAGCTTATCGTTTTGATGAAAATAACAATGAATGGCTGGAAATAAAAATGGAACGCAAAGAGATGATTTTTTGATATCTAATATCTAAAATCTATGCTCAAAAAACAAAAATTTAATGACTCGGTGGTGATTAATTTTGGTTTTTTAGGAGGTATGGCAGAGGCAATTTACTGTTTTGCTTTTGCTTTTACTGTGACCATTGTTGGGAGAATGAATTTGCCACCACCACCAGAAATTGCTGCCGCCCTTTTATTTTTGATTGTTTTTGTTTTTAGCGTTGCGGTTTCCGGAATTTTTGTTTTTGGTTATCCCGCTTATTTGGCGGTCCAAAATCGTTTTGCGGAAGCGATTATGACTCTAGCCACCACTTTAGTGACGCTTGCTATAATTGGTATTTTAGTTTTTCTCCTCATTACCATTATTTAGAAATTTGTTTTTTTATGCTGATTAAAAAAGTATTTTTCATTTTATTAACTTTATTTTTTTTGAGTGGCTGCTTGGCGACGAGGAATAATAACAATAATAGTTTAGTTAATCAAAATCAATCGATTAATGTTGCCAATCAAGAGGAAATAGAAAGCCAGTATCAGGCCAAAGTCCGCGAAGTTTTAAATACCTACTGGTTAAACGGTGAAATATCAAGCCTTAAAGGAAAAATTTTAGATTTAAGGGCGCCGGCTAAGTATCTTGATTTTCATTTTAATTTAGTGGTTGCCTTAGAATTCTTGGAGCAGGGGAAAACTCAAGCTGACAATCAAAAAATCAAACAGGGCGAGGAAAAAATCAATCGCTTAAAAAATGATTATCCTTGGATTTATGGCCCGAATCAGCCTTGAGGAAAATTTTAATCCCGATGAATTTGAACTGCCCCGAGGATTTACTAAAAAAAGGCGTCGTTCTAAAAAAATTGGTTTTAAAAAAGGCTGTTGTTTGCTCTTTTTTCTAATTTTTCTTTTCATTTTAATTGTCGCCGCCGCCGCAGTGATTAAAACTGGTATTTGGGAAATTCCCGTTTTAACAAAGATTTTTTACCAAATACCTAAACCCCCAAGGATTGTCCAAGCTAATGATGATTTTTTCCAAAAGCCGCTTAATTTTGAATTAAATCAGGAGGAAAACTATCTTTCTTTCAATTTAACGGAACAAGATTTGACTTCTATTTTAAGGCGGCATTTAACCGGTGAAAATAATTTAATTTTTGCGTCCAATCTTCAGGCGGCCATTAGTGATAATCAAATTGAAATTTTTGGTTTGCTTTTAAAGCCAATCTCGGCTAACATAACCATTGTTTTTAAACCAGAAATTTTTGATCAAAAATTTGATCTTAATTTAATTGAATTAAAGATTGGTAATTTATCTTTGCCGCCGGTCATCGGCGAGAAATTAATTAATTATTTTTTTGGTGGAATGTTAAATCAGGTGGGGGATCTTAAAATAGCCAACATTAATTTAAAGGAAAGACAGATAAAAATTTTCATCTCCGGCGGCAAAATTCCTGAATTAGTGAATAATTTAATTAAACCAAAGCCAGAAAAAAATTATTGAGATATCTATGACTTTACTTAACCATTTTATTCCAGTTTTTACCCCAATTCTCATTTTAATTTTAATTGAAATTTTGTTGCAAAAACCGAGGCAAATTTACTGGTTGGTGCCTTTCGCCTGCTTTTTAATTATTTTGAGTCTTTTTCAATTAACGGGAAAAAAGATTAAAAATGAAAAATTTTGGCGTTATTTGATTACTCCGATTTTATTTTTTTTAAGTGGAACAACTTTTTTTGTTTTTTTGGATGGCATTTATTTTCGGCAAGGGGTGGCGATTGCTTTAGTGATTGCTTTAGCGGTTTATTTGGAAGTGATTTTTCTCTGGTTTTGCGAACGCCTTAAGTATCAGGCGCATTCATTAGAAAATATTTCCGTTCACCTTAATTTAGTCACAATTTTTTTAACGGCCAGTAGTTTAGTCGGTTTAGTAATTTTTATCGGCTTGCCGCTTTGGCTGATGATAATTATTTTTGTTTTTTTTGTCACTTTATTAAATTATGAATTAATCTGGAGCAGCGGCGTGGCGCCAAAATTAGGTTGGCTTTATTCTTTAGTGATTACTTTAGCCATGACAGAAATTTTTTGGGCCGTTAATTTTTTGCCCACCAGTGTTTATGTTGATGGTTTGATTATTAGCTTAAGCTACTATTTAATTACTGGTTTAGCTCGGAATTGGCTGATCGGCGTCAAGGAAAAAAAAGTAATTAAACGTTATTTATTTGTCAGTTTAATTTGTTTATTGATTGTTTTTTTGACGGCTAAGTGGTTTTAGCGTATGCGAACCCGCCTAAGTTTTTGCGAAACAAAAATTTGGGCGGGCAAATAATTTAACTTGAATGATGAAATTTTTTGAACAAAAAAGACAACAACTGATTTCGGAAATCGTTATTTTATCCGCCATTTTTGGCTTTGCCGGCGGAATCGTCGGAGAATTAGTGGCTGATGTTTATCTTGACCCTTGGCATAATAGCTATCTAACTAATTCTGCCGTTAATTCAGATCCGACGGTAAGCGAACTTAAGCCGGTAAAAAGAATTATTGCCAGCGATCAGGATTTTGCCATTTATCAAGCGGTTCAAAAAATCAGTCCCGCTATTTTAGGCATTTATCAAAAGAAGCCAACTACGACCAATGTTTTAAATCAGATCTATTTACCCGGCAGTTTATTAGGTAACGGCATAATTTTAACTAATGATGGCTGGTTAGCGACAGTCAATGCGGCAATTGCCGGCAAGAGGGCTGATCAACTTACCCTTGTTCATGGCCAAAAAATTTTTCCCGTGACAAAAATTGTCAGCGATAAAATTTCCCAAGTCATTTTTTTAAAGATTGATGCGAATAATCTGCCGGTGGCGACACTGGGCGATTCCGACGAAATTTTGGCCGGTCAAGTGGTGGTGAACTTAAATAGCGTTAATGAGGTTAAAGTTAACAGCATCAAAAATCCTGATTACTATTTCATTAGCTCGGCTAGTAGTTTAGTTTTAACCTCAGAAGAGTACGGTAAATCAATTTTATTGGAAAATTTGGCGACGGATGGTTTTATGGGTTCACCTTTGTTTAATTTAGACGGCGAGGTCATTGGCTTGGTCAATCAGATTAATCAACAAGCACTGATTAGTCCAGTTAATCATTTTCGCTTTCTTTTGAAGGAGGTTTTGAAAAATCAGTTGGTCAAGCGGCCATATTTAGGGGTAACTTATCTTGACTTAACTCAAACGCTTGGTTTAGATCAGGCTTTAAGGCAAAACCGCGAGGCCGGCGCTTTAATCTATCAATTGGTTAATAATAGTCCTGCCCAACAATTTGGTTTAGAAAAAAATGATATTATTTTAAGCGTGGAAAACCAGACGATTGACCAGGAAAACAATTTGGCGGAATTAATCCAGCAGTATCAAATTGGCGATGAAATTAACTTGGAAATTTTAAGAGCCGGCAAGGTTATCAATAAAAAAGTAATTTTGGGGCAAGTAAAAGATTAACTATTTAAATTAAAAAATAACGCAGAGGATAAGAGTTTTCTTCTGCGTTTTGGCTTTGTAATATTTAGAGAACGATAATTTGTTTACGATCCGGCCCCGTGCCGACCATAGAAATCGGACAGTCAAACGGTTTAGCCACCATCGTTAAATAGGCTTGGGTATTTAGTGGTAATTCATTCCAGCTAGTAACGCCGGTGATGTCTTTCGTCCAGCCATTAAGTTCTTCAAGAACGGGTTGGCAGTGATTTAATTCATCAACGGTGGTCGGGAAAATTTCGATTAGCCTACCATTCAAGAGGTAGTCGGTACAGATTCTCAGAGGTTCAATGCCAGTTAGGACATCAACTTTAGTGATTGCTAATTCTGTACCAGGACCAACCATGGCGCAAAAGCGTCCGACGACTTGATCGTTCCAACCGATCCGCCGCGGCCGACCGGTGCTGGTGCCGTATTCTTGACCTTTTTGACGAATCAGATCAGCGGTTTCGTTGTGAATTTCCGCTACTAAATGTCCATCCCCGACGCGGCTGGTAAAGGCTTTGACCACGATAACATCGCGAGTAATCCATCGCGGATTAAGACCACAACCGCTTTGAATCGCTCCCGGCCAAGTGTTGGAAGCAGTTGTATTGGGGTAAATCCCTAAGTCTGGGTCAAGCATCCCTGATTGCGCCCCTTCGCAAATAATTACCTTTTCTTGTTTAAGGAGACGATTTAAGACGATAATCTCGTTGCCTAAAAAAGGTAGCAGTTGCTCACGATAGGCTAAAATTTCCGCCATCACTTCATCTTTCGTTACGGCGGTTAAGCCGTAAACTTTTTCGAGAATGGCATTAACGTAAGCAAGCGGCAAATCAATCAGTTCAGACATACGGTCGAGATTGCGGAGGTCACCAGCGCGGACGCCTTGGTAAAGCCGGGCAAGAGCATAAGTTTGGCTGATGGCTCGACTGGTGGTATTTTTTCTGCTGTTGCTGGTTTCTCGGGCTTTTTCCAAAGCCATGTGATACGTTAAAGTCAGATGTGTCCCCTCAGAAATTAAAAGATTTTCAGGGATGACACTAATGCCGCGTTCTCTCAAAGATGTCATTTCCGCGAAAAGGCGCGTTAAATTAATCACCATACCCCGACCAATAACACTTAAAACCGGGTGTTCCAGATTGCGAATAACACCACAGGGAATGGCGTGAACCGCAATTTTTGTGCCATTAACCACAATAGTGTGGCCGGCATTATCACCACCATTGAAACGTACAATCGCTGCCACGCGTGGATCAGCTGATAAATGATCAACAATTTTTGCTTTGCCACAATCACCAAAAGATGGATCGCGGACAAGCCAAACTTCACCATTATTTCTTGTCATCAGTCTTTCTCCTTTCCTGAATTTTAAAGGGCAGTATCTCCTCCACCATTATCATAGATAATGGCATAATAAAAGTCAAATTTAGTTACTAGGATTATTTTATGCCTTATCGGTTTTTTGATTATCATCAGATTTTTGAAAAATTTTTGGATCCGGAGAATAAAGTCGGTTTTTGATTTTCCACTTATCTACATATTGGCCAATACCGCGATTAGATAGTTTATTTTTTGTCGTTATTTTTCCTTGTGACCATTCCAGCAGACTGCTAAAATTAATCTTATATCGGCCTTGGACAACGATATATCTTAATTGTTGGATTTTAATGGCTCGACGAATGGTTTTTTGGTCTATTCCGAAAAGCCGCGCGGCCTCCGAAACAGTCACGCGAATAACATTAGGCATAAGAGATGAGTAAATCAAGTTATTAAGTGAATTAAGCTTGTCCCGCACCAAGTCAATTGTTTAAAATTTTGATTTTGGGAGAAGTAAGAGTCGTTAGGCGACTTCGTGTGTAAAATACTTATTAAATCTTATAAAAAATTGTCGCGGACTTTGGTGCGGGGGTTAATCAAATAATGTATTTTGTCTAGAATAGTCTGGACAAATAGTCTAAATTAATTTTACAAATTCATTAAAAATAAGTCAAGAGATGATTAAAAAAAATTGACTAAAATTAAAAAAATCGTTATAGTACAAGTCTTAAAGTGTAACGTTTATTAAGCTTTTGCGTCATATATAATGAAACCTTTAAATTTTGAGGAAAATTTGCTATTATTAAGGTTGAAAAGAAAAGATCCTGAAGCTTTTGCCAAATTATATGATCTGTATGTAACCCCTATCTACAGATTTATTTATTTTAAAGTACCGACGCGCCAGGATGCCGAGGATTTAACTTCTGAAGTTTTTTTGAAAATTTGGCAATATGTTTCGGAAACAGAAGACATTATTGAAAACTTGCGCGCTTTGCTTTATCGCTCGGCGAGAAATTTAGTCATTGATTTTTATCGCCGTAATGCGAATAAAGAAATAATCTCGGCGGACCAAGTTTCGTTTATCCTTGAAGATGACCGGCAGCAAAGTCTGCTCTCCCAAGTTGAAACCAAGTTGGAGATGAAAAACATTGAGTTAATTTTGCGGCAGATGAAAGATGAATATCGCGAGGTCATTATCTTGAGATTTATTGAAGAGTTGCCTATTAGCGAGATGGCAAAGATTTTGGACAAATCCAAAGGTTCAGTCCGCGTTTTGCTTCATCGGGCTTTAAAGGTGGCTAAGTCGTTATTAGCTAAAGATGGAAAACAACAAAGTGATTAAGGAATTCAAAAATTTAAAAAACCAGATTTATCCCCGGCCAGAGTGGGTAGCTTTGAGTCGGGATATTTTATTACAGCAAATCAGCCATGCCGCTAAAACTCCGGAAAATTTTCACCAACCAAAAGCGATGGACTATGTGGTGGCCGCGGCGCAGATTTTCCGCCAGAGTTTTTTCCAGCCAGTAGTGGTGATGCTTTTGGTTTTTGTTTCAATTCTTTCCAGCAGCTTAATGATTAACGCCGCTTTTTATAGTTTGCCCGGTGAGCCGCTTTATCGGGTGAAGTTAGCCTTAGAAGAAACTCATTTGGCTTTAACGCCCGGTGAAGAACAAAAAGTTGAATTAAAAATTGAGTTTGCTCAAAAACGGATGGCCGAATTGGACAAAGTTGTCGCTCAAGCTGATATTACTCCCGAAGAAAAAAAGAAAAAAATTGAAGTTTTAGTCCGTGAATTTAAAAATAATGTTAGTTCGGTCAGTGATCGTTTGGCAAAAATTAATGAATCAAACAAACAGTCAGTTAATGCCGCTCAAAAAGAATTAACTTTGAAGATGGCCGTGACCGTTGAACAAAAAGCCCAAGATCTGGCCAAATCAATTGATGAGAAGACTTCCGGCTTAGAGCAGGAAAATATTGAGGTTAAACAAATCGTGGCCGAGGCGGTGGAAACGGCTCAAGCCACCAGTGTTTCCGCCCAAGAAATAATTGATGAGGCTAAGGCGGAAACTGAAATAAAAATTGAAGGCCAAATTCAAGGTGTTTCCACTCCAGATTCAGAGGCCGGGGATAGCGCCGGTGACGTTGCCACTAGTTCAGATAACGGGACGGAAACCACGCAAGAGTTTGTCAATTAAAATTAAATTAATTAAAAAATTGCCCAAAAAGTTTAGGATTTATCGGGCATAAAAGTTCATTCAAATTTTTTTGGACCAATTAGGATCTAAATTCCCTTTGAAAGTTTTAGGCAAAGGTCGATTCCAGTGACTGGAAGCCAAAGCCGGTAATAAGGATAATGAATTTAGAAAAACCATGTTGTTAAGTTCGCCTAGGCGTAACAACATTGTCGCCTAACCAAAAAGGTTTGAAGGACTAAAGAAAGGAAAAATTAAAATGATAAAACGACTATTAACCTACGCTGTTGCCATTACGACGGTCGCTTGGTCAGTTGGGTTACTAGCCATGCCATTAGCGGTGGGTGCCGCGGTGTCCGGTGATTTGATTAAGCTCCAGTGTGTAGCTGGCGCTGGCGTCAATGATCCGTGCCGCGCGGTCTATTACCTTGGCGCTGACGGTAAGAGATATGTTTTCCCGAACGAAAAGACTTATAAGACCTGGTATTCAAATTTCTCCGGTGTGACGACGGTCTCTTCAACGGAAATGAGCTCTTACTCAATCGGCGGCAATGCGACCTATCGCCCGGGCGTGAAGCTAGTGAAAATCACGACTGATCCAAAAGTTTATGCCGTTGCTTCCAATGGCAGTTTACGTTGGGTAACCACGGCGGCGATTGCGGAAAGCCTATACGGCTCAAGCTGGGCCTCAATGGTTGAAGATGTACCAGATGCGTTCTTCGTCAACTACACCGTTGGTTCAGACGTTAATGCGGCGGCTGATTACAATAAGACCACGGAAACGAGCAATGCCACTACCATTAATGATGACAAAAATCTCGGTGGTGGCGGCGCTTCAACTGGTACCGGTTTGACCGTGGCCTTAGCTTCCGATACGCCAGCAACCAATTATGTCGTTGGTAACTCAATTCACAATAAATTCACTAAGATTAACTTTACGGCTTCCGCTGACGGCGATATCGTGATTGACCAAATCGTGGCTCGCCGGGGCGGCACCGTTGCTTCTGATGCGGCTTTTTCCGGAATCGTTTTGCTTGATGGCACGAGCCTTCAGCAAACAGAAGATGCTAAGACTTTGAATTCTGATCATCAGGCGATCTTCAATAAAGATTTGACCATTCCCGCCGGGACGACCAAATCATATTACCTTGGTGCTAACATGGCTTCTTCCTTAAGCAGTTATGCCGGTCAGATTCCAAGTTTAGATCTGTTTTCAGTTAAACTTTCCGGTAGCGCGGCGGTGATTGGCACTTTGCCAATTGTCGGCAATTACATGCAACTAGATGGCACCATTACCATTGGCACTTTGACTTTGGCTAATGGCGGTAATAATCCG
Organism: Candidatus Buchananbacteria bacterium RIFCSPHIGHO2_02_FULL_39_17; assembly: GCA_001817425.1. Taxonomy (GTDB): domain Bacteria; phylum Patescibacteriota; class Patescibacteriia; order Buchananbacterales; family UBA6539; genus HO2-39-17. The sequence goes on from MHII01000024.1 coordinate 19,617, forward strand.
TCAGCTTCAACCCAGCGGGTTGGCGTGACTGATTATATTGTTTCTGGTGTTAAATTAACCGCGAACGGCACGGAAGACTTCAAAGTCTCCCGGATTCGCTTCAATCAAGGCGGCACCGCTGGTGACAGCGATGTTTCCAATCTTGATTTGTTAATTGATGACGCGGTGGTGGCAACGATCAGCGCTTCGTCAGGCAAATATGCCACCTTTGATTTATCCGCTAATCCCATTACGATTATCAAAGGCAAGTCAAAGACTTTTGATTTGCGCTTAGACGTTTCCGGTGGTTCTTCCCGAACTGTCCGATTTGACATCAAAGACGAAACTGATATCAAGGCGGTTGGCCAGCTTTACGGCGCCAACGTTAAAGTCGCGGCCGGTTCTGGCGCGACGGCTGACGCGGATCCGTTCTGGACTGCCGTCGTGACCACCGTCAGTGAAGGCTCATTGCGCATTGGCCCAGCGACCTTAGTTGCGGCTAATATTGCTGATGATTCTAGTCAGGTGGTTTTAGGTAAGTTTGAATTTGAAGCTAAAGGTGAACCAGCAGTAATTACTCGATTGCCGATTAGCTTTGATTTGGCGACTTCTTCCGCTTCAACAGCTGGTAATGTCACTCATGCTGACTTAACCAATATTACGGTTTATGACCCTAATGGTAAAATTGTCGCTGGTCCGATTGACACGGCCCACAATAACTGGGTTGCGGCTGGTGACCGAAAAGAGCAGGTGTCCGCTACTTCCACGGATACGATTACCATTCCGGTCGGAATCAATATTTACACCATTAAAGGTGATGTTAAAGCTGACTTTGAGACTGATGACACGATTACGGCTCACATTAAGCCGAATCAAATGACGGTTAAAGGAGATAACACGGGGATTACCATTACCCCAACGCCTTCCTCTGAACAGAGTTCAGCGATTATGACCGTGAAAGCCGCCAATTTGGCAGTTTCTATGTCATCTTCGCCTGTCGCTCAATCAGTGGTCGGTGGAACCCAGAATTGGACATTTGCTAATGTGATTTTGGATGCGGCAAACAGCGGCGAGGACATTAAAGTCACGACTGTGAAAGTCGCCATTCATACCACCACGGCAAATCCAAGCCAGACTTCGGGCTGGACGCTCTATGATGGTCAAACTGCCTTGGCCGTGACTAATGATCCAAGTAGCGATACGTCAACTAAAACCACGGCTGGTAATTCGGCGACCGCGACCTTTACCTTTGCCACGCCGTTAATTATGACTAAGGGAACAACCAAGACTTTAACCGTGAAAGGCAATATTACCACTTCCGCGACCAGCGGCACGGTGAGCGCTGGTATTCCTGATAAAGTAGGCGCTGATCATATCACCGCTAAGGGCAATGCCAGCGGCGCGGATGCCGGAATTACGATGAGTGTTTCTGATGGTCAGAATCAAACCTTGACTGATGCGGGAACCTTAACCCTGACCAAAGACAGCACCTCGCCAGATGCCTCGTTGATTCCCGCTAATAGTGTCACTGGCGTGACTGTTACCGTGCTTAATGCTTCAGCTCGTTACGAGAACGTCAATTTAGAAAAGTTCTATCTGACGGCCGGAGCACCGGGTATTAACGGTATTGTTGGCGCAGTTGTTGGCGCTAATGATGCTGGTTGGAAAACGGTTAAACAGGTTCATATCTACAAAGGAAATGAACTGGTTAAATCAGTGACGCCAACCTCATCAGCGACTTCAAGCCCGACAGTTTTAGTTGATCTGACCAACAGTCCAATTGTGGTGCCAAAAGACAGCTCAGTCTTAATTACCGTTAAAGTTGACACTCAAGACGCTAACTATGAATTAGGTTCAGTGGCGACTTCCGGTATAGGCTCAAAGATTAAGATCAATGCGGCTGGTGATGTTATTGCCAAAGGATCTCAATCTGGCGCTACTTTAGCGGCTGGTTCCAAAACCATTAACAATGCGAGCGGCAACGCCATGATTTTGTTCCGCAGCGCACCAGTGATTACGCCCAATGACCAATTACCAACTGGTGAGAAAGTAGTGGGCGGCACCTTACAGAATAATACTGAAACTGCCCTTTATCGCTTTAAGGTGACAGCCGGTAGTACCGGTGATATTGGTCTTGCCAGCGTGGCTTTCTTGGTTAACACCACCACGGCGACTATTACCGGTATGAAGATCTACGAAAGTGGAGTTCAAGTCGCAGTTGATTTATTTGGTGCTCATCAGACTGACAATGCGAACAACGATGCCCATGTCACCATCTTCCTTTTTGATGATGGAGACGATACCTTGATTCAAAATGGGGTAGTAAGTATGGGTACCTCTAAACTCTATGAGTTAAGAGGTCAGCTCTATTGTACTGGTGCTGCGTGTACCGAAGTTAAAGTTGGTGGTACTGCTGGTTTCCAGTTGTTAGGTGATCCATTCCAAATGACTACTTTGCCCAATTCTGTTTCCAGAACAGCGGCAACCATTGCTTTTGATCGAAGTATCCAATGGACCGACTTCTGGCGCACGCCGGTTTTGAAGAACTCTTCAACTACGGCAACCCAGACCGAACAGTGGTCAAATGGTTATCTGATTAAAGACTCAACTGGTAAAGACTTAGCGGCAACTTCAACTGGTGTCACTTGGTCATTTAGTCGATAACTCTAGAATCTCTAAAAACCAAAAAGTCCCTGCCGAAAGCGGGGACTTTTGGTTTTGGTAATTTATTGATTTTATTAGTTAGAAGTGTTAGAATAATTATTAGTAAAATCAAATTGAAAATTATTTATAATTCAAAAGTCAAAAATCAAAATTACAATTCAAAATTTAAAATTAATAAAATCCCGCGAAAGCGGGATACCAGACTTTTGACTTTTGAAATTTGACTTTTGACTTTTTAAAAATATGTCTTCTTTCATTGCTAAAAATCGTTATTATATTTTAGCGGCTATAGGGTTACTCGCGGCTTTTCTGATTTTTTTCCGCTTAGGCCGTTTTGATTTGCGCACCGATGATGTTTTATATTCCCTTCGCTCTATTGGTTACATTGATTTTTTGGATTCCAATTTGCAGACTTCGCCTTTCACTTGGTTTGAAAAAAATCCCTGGTGGTCGCGCTTGTCTTTTCATGATGCGCCGCCTTTAGTTTTTTTAATTCAATTTATTTTTTTCAAAATTTTAGGCGTTTCTCTAATTTCCGCCCGTTTGCCGTTTGCCTTCGCTGGTCTTGGTTCAATTATCTTAGTCTATTTTATCGGCCGCCGGCTTTATCACGAAAAAATCGGTTTACTCGCCGCTTTTTTATTAACGATTTTTACCTATCAGACTTGGGCCAGCCGGGTCGGTTATTTAGAGCCCATGGCCTTATTTTTTGCCTTATTTACCTTTCTTTTTTTTCTTAAAGGCTTAGAAAATGATAAATTTTTTCTCTGGTTTGGCGTTTTTGCCGGATTAGCGCTTTTGTCAAAATATACGGCAATTTTTGTTTTGATTGCCGCTTTGGCTTATCTTTTTTTTGAAAACAAAAAACTTTTATTCAATAAAAATTTAATTATTGGTTTAATTTTAACCATTTTTATTTTTTCACCGGTGATTATTTATAATTTAATGATGTTTTCCGCTCGCGGTCATTTTGATTTGCAGTTTTCCATTTTATTTGGCCAAGATATCAGTCAGGATTGGCCGATTATCAGCCGCGAAGTCAAGGGTTTTAGTTTTAATAATATTGTTAATTTAGGCCAGTCATTCTTAGGCCTTTATTCGCTGCCAGTTTTATTTTTAATTGTCATTTCAATAATAGCTGCCAGTTTTAGAATTTTACCCGGATTAAAAACCGAAAAAAGTTATTTATTGCCATTAGTAATCGCTGTTTTATTAATTGAATTTAGCGTTTTGGGCGCGTCCGAGAGATTGCTTTCTTTATTAAATCCGTTTTTTGCCTTAGTTTTAGCCGCGAGTCTTTATGCTTTTGGCCATTATTTATGGCAGAAAAATTATCAAATGATTTTTTCTTGCTTAGTTGGCATTTTTGTGCTAATATTTATTTTTGAGATTTTTTATAATCTTAATACCAATCATTTTTATCAAGCCATTGGCCAAGGGGGCAAACATTACGCCAATAATTTGCGTTTTGACAACGGTGTTTTTAAAGAGTTGGGAAATTATTTAATCAGAGAAACTGATATTTTACAAAAGCCGAATTTAAAGATTAAAAATATTGAAGATTTAAGACTCAATTTGTCAGAAGATGCGGCCGGAAGCGATGTAATTATTTATGACCGAAATTTGCATTGGTTTTCCAGTCTTTGGTCGCTTCGGCGTTATGGCATTTATTACCGAAGTATTGTCATTGGCGATACTGATTTAGCGATTTTAATGCCTAAGATAGATTTTCGGGATTTTTTTCAGCAAGCTGGGGCAAAGCATTTATATTACATTTATGGCACTTCTGATTTTGAAGTGGATAAAGTCGCGGCCCAGCCCAATCGGCAGTTTTCCGCCCGGATTGCCGATTTGTTTGCCAGCAGCAGCGGTTCGGAGGTTAAAGCAATTAAAGATCAGCAAGGTAAAGTTGCTTTTAAAATTTATAAATTAACCTTAAATAATTAAACTATGAAGAACAAAAAAATTTCAACAATTATTTCAATTATCGTTTTATTGGTTGTTGTTGGATTACTGGGTTATTATTTCTGGCCAAAAACACAACCTCAAGACCAGCTTGAGAAATTTTTTGAATTTAAAATTGTCAAAACCGATTTAACTGACTGGGAAAAAGACAAATTTACCAAAGAATTTATGGCGACAAAAGATGCTTTACGATTAGACCCCGAAGGGTTTCAAATTTGGTTGAATTTAGGCTGGGTAAAAAAAGCCGTTGGCGATTATCGTGGCGCCGAAGAAATTTGGCTTTATGTTAATAAAACTTGGCCTTTAAATAGTGTCTCCTTTAATAATTTAGGTGATTTATATGCTAATTTTATGAATGAATATGATAAAGCCGAAGCGATGTTTAAAGTGGCGATTCAAAATTCCAAAGGTGAGGCCATTAACTGGATTTATGTCAGAAGTCTTTTTGATCTTTATGTTAAGACTAATCAGTTGGATAAGGCCGAGAATATGCTGATAGAGAGTTTAACGAGTCAGCCCGATAATTATGATTTTAATATTTTATTAGCTGGTTTTTATCGGGATTTTGGTCAAAAAGAAAAAGCGCTGCAGTATTACCAAAAGGCGTTAGTGATTAAACCAGATAATGAAGTGGTGAGAAAAGAGATTGAAGCGCTTAGAAAATAATTTGATTTAACTGTAAGTCAAAATTCAAAAGGCAAAAGTCAAAATTACAAGTTAAAAGTAAAAAGTTAATTGTTGCCAAAGGCAACTACTAAACTTTTGACTTTTAACTTTTCATTTCTATGCTTTCAAAAAAGCAAACTTGGTCTTTATTAATCTCAATTTTAATTCTAGCGGCTTTTTTACGTTTATATAATTTAACTTCAGCCGACGTTATTACTGATGAAGCTCTAATTGCTTTTCGCGCCATCGGCTATATTGATTTTTTTGTTTCGCCTTATCAAACCACTCCTTATGAGTGGTTTTCTGATACTCCGGCTTGGGTGAAACTTTCTTTTCATGACCATCCGCCTTTAATTTTTTTAATTGAAAATTTATTTTTTAAAGTTTTTGGCGTCAATGTTTTTAGTCTGCGCCTGCCTTTTGTTTTAGCCGGCATGGCATCGGTCATTTTAATTTATTTGATTGGTTCTCAACTATTTAATCAAAAAAGCGGTTTATTAGCCGCTTTATTTTTAGCGATTTCTCCCTACCACCTCTGGATTAGCCGAGTTGGTCTTCAGGAATCAATGGTTATGGCTTTAATGCTTTTGGCTTTTTATTTTTTTATTTTATCTTTAGGAAATCAAAAGCATTGGCGTTGGGGGATTTTTTTAGGTTTAGCCATGTTATCAAAATATACGGCAATAATTTTGTTGCCGATTTTTTTAGTTTATCTTCTAATTTCTAATCGTAAGATATTATTTGATAAAAAATTTTGGCTGGCGATAATTTTAGTTATCCTTATTTTTAGTCCGGTTTTAATTTATAATTTTAAACTTTATCAGGCGCGCGGTCATTTTGATTTGCAATTATCTTTTTTATTCGGTCAAAAAGTAAATGAATGGCAATTTTTGCCGGGTAAAATTCAGGCCGGCAGTTTATTTGATCGAATTATAAATTTAATTCCAGCCATGTTTCGCGGTCTATTGGCGCCGATGTTTTTACTTTTTGCCATTAGTCTATTAAGCGTTGTCTACCAATTAATTAAAGAGACTCTTCAACTCGCGCCGTCTTGGCAATCCGGTGGCGCTCGCTCAGAGCCACTAATTGCTCCGCCATTAGTGGTTTTAGCCATTATTTTTCATATCCTACTCTTTATGTTAATTGGTCCGCTGAGTCGGTTTGTGGTGATGATTATTCCTTTTTCTCTGCTTTTGATTGTTTGGTTTTTACCGCAACTGCCAAAGAAAATAATGATGACTTTGGTAATTTTAATTACTTTTAGCGAGATTTTTTTCAGTTATAATACTTTGTATGCTTTTACGCCGATTGGTCAAAAAGACTTTACTTATGCTTATTTTAGAAACGACAGCGTTAATTGGGGTTATAATCAATTAGACGACTATTTAACCGAAATTTTTAAAAATAAAAGACCGGCTGTTAGTTTTACCGGCCGTTATCCTTTTTTAGAAAAAATAAAACAGCAAGCTACAGCCACGGCAAAAAAGGAAAATAAACAGCCAGCGACCATTTTATTGATTTATGATGAGAATATGTATGATTTAGCTACACTCTGGCTTTTTCATCGGCGTTTAATCTATGAAGGCTGGCCGATTATTACCGCTGATGCTTACCTGGGCCAAAGCCAAGATTATTGGCGCCGTCAAGGCATCACTGAATTTTATTTTGTCAAAATTATTGATCCAGCAATTCTTCAGCGGCCAGAGGCGGAAAGAAGCCAAGCGGCTCAAAATTTAAGTGAACAATTAAATAGTTCACCGAAGTCTATCATAAAACGGCTGGATAGCCGGTCGGTTTTCGCCGTTTATTATTGGCAGTAAAAAAATTAAAAATTAAAAACTAAAAATGAAAAATTATGATAGTTGCTTTCAGCAACTTTTTTAATTTTTATAAACTCTCTTAGTTTCAATAAGCATTTTTTCCAAACTGAAATTTTTAACAACGTCAATTTTAGCTTGTTTAGCTAAGCGATCAGCAGCCCCTTGGTTTTTCATTAAATAATCAATTGCATTAGTAATTGATTTGGGATCGGCTGGATTGACTAATAAACCATTTTGTCCGTCTTTAATTATTTCTGGAATGCCGCCGACATTGGTGGCAATAATTGGCAAACCGGTTTGCATTGCTTCCAAAATCGCATAAGGAAACCCTTCCTTGACTGATGGCAGAACATAATAATCGAATGCCAAAAGATATCGATTGCCCGCCAATAATTTTCCGATAAAAAAATTATTTTCTAAATTTAATTTTTTGATTTGCTGTCTTAATTCGTTTTCTAGCTGCCCAAAACCAATCAGGCGAAATAAAATATTAGGGTAGTTTTTTATTACTTCGTTTGCCGCAGAAATAAGATAATTTAAGCCTTTGGTTGGATAAAAATTAGCGATGGTGCCAATAACTATTTTATCTGGTGGCAAATTTAACAGTTGCCGCGCTTGATTTTTATCTAATAATTCGATTTGGCCAACGCCGTTATGGATAGTAATTAATTTTTTTTGATCGCCGATTTTATTTTTTATCCCGGTTTGTCGGTCAAATTCAGAAACACAAATAATTTTGTCTTTATATTTGGCGGAAAGCTTTTCCGCCAAAAGATATAAATATTTTTTCCATTTCGCCATCGGTTCATTAAAAGAAAAACCGTGAACAGTATAAATTATTTTTTTAACTCCGGCGTGTTTACCGGCAAAAGCGCCTAAGACCCCAGCTTTGCTGCTGTTTAAATGTAAAATATCCGGCTTGATTAATTTAGCCAATTTTTTTATTTCAAAATAAGCCAAAATATCTTTTGCTGGGCTGATTTCGCGAACTAAGTTTTTAAGTGGAAAAGTTCTAACCCCTATTTCATTTATCTCTTTAAGCAGTTCGTCTTCTCCACCCGCAGCAACAGTGATTTCGTAATCATTTTTTAAATTATTGGCCAAATCAAAAATATAGCGCTGAGCGCCGCCCCATTCAGACTGAGTGATTAAATATAGAATTTTTGGTTTTGTCATAAATTATTCGGCTATTACGTTGGGCTTGACCCGCCAAAATTTTCAAATGTGTACTATTGCCAAAGGAGTTTGAGGATAAAACTAGAGAACATTTTTAAAACAGATTTGGCTAAAAATTATCAAAATAAAATTGGTAAATATCTTATTAATTTGAAAATTTAGCCAGGCTTGACCAGAAATAGTTTTTATATAATAATATTAGAGTATTATTAATTAATAATCAAGTTTACTTTTGGCTAAAATTTGGCGTTTTTTTATTTTTTAAACAATTACTAAGTAGTACTAAATTTATTCTTTGAGCGACCCAGCCGTTCGTGAACGGCTGGAGAGTCGAGAAGTTATCTTATAGATTATAGTTCTCGACCAGCCTGCCGGCGCAGGCAGGCTCGAACAATAATTATCTTTAAAAGATTAATTTAAGAATTTTAATTAGTACTATCGGTAAACAATTAATTTACTATGGAAACAAAAATTTGTGTTGTTGGTTTAGGCTATGTTGGTTTGCCCTTGGCCTGTTTATTGTCTAAAAAATTTGAAGTTATCGGTTTTGATATCAATGAGCAAAAAATAAATGAATTAATAAAAGGCATTGATCAAACTGGTGAAATCAAGGATTTAAAACAATATAAGATTAATTATTCTAGTGACCCAAAAGTAATTAGTCAAGCTAATTTTATTATTGCCTGTATCCCCACGCCGGTTGATGAGAATAAAAAGCCGGATTTAAGTTTATTGAACAATGCTTCAGAAATCATTGGCAAAAATTTAAAATCAGGATCAATTATTGTTTATGAAAGCACAGTTTATCCTGGTTGCACCGAAGAAATTTGTTTGCCGATCTTGAAAAAATATTCTGGCTTAAAATTTGGCGCTGACTTTAGGTTAGGTTATTCGCCGGAACGGGTCAATCCGGGTGATAAAGTCCACACCATTGATAAAATTGTTAAAATTATTGCCGGCAGTGACGAGGAAGCGTTAAGTCGATTAAAGGAAGTTTATGGCGCTATTACTCAAGTTTACCCGGTGTCTTCAATTAAAGTTGCGGAGGCGGCTAAAGTCATTGAAAACGTTCAGCGCGATTTAAATATCGCCTTGGCCAATGAGCTGGGTTTGATTTTTGACCGTTTAGGCATTAAAACCAAAGAAGTCATTGATGCCGCCGGTACCAAATGGAATTTTCATAAATATTATCCCGGGTTAGTTGGTGGCCATTGTATCGGCGTTGATCCTTATTATTTAACCCATAAAGCTCAAGCCTTGGGCTATGAGCCAAAAATAATTTTAGCCGGCCGCGGCGTGAATGAAGCCATGGCTGATTTTGTCGCCAGCAAATTGAAAGGCCGCAAAAAGATTTTGATTATGGGTCTGACTTTTAAAGAAAATGTGCCGGACATCAGAAACAGCAAAGCCAAAGATTTAGCTTTAATTCTTAAAGAGCAGAGCAGTGAAATTTATGGCTATGACCCTTTATTAAAAATTAAAGAAATTTCCGTTGACCATTTTAAAATTCAGGTGATTACTAATTGGCCACCAAAAGAGAAATTTGACGCCATTATTGTTTTCAGCCCGCATAAAATTTTTGAAGATAACAAGTATAATCTTTTAAATTTAAAAAATATTTGTCAGACAAGTTCTGTCTTATTTGACCTGAAAGGTTTTTATGACAAAGCCCAAGCGGAAAATTTGGGTTTTAAATATTTGACACTTTAATGCATGCGAAAAACGCGCTACCAATGCGTCCATGCGAATAATTTAACATTTTAATGCGCATTTTAATTTTTTCTTTAGCTTATTTGCCATTTATCGGCGGCGCGGAACTAGCCGTCAAAGAAATTACCGACCGGATTTCTGGAATTTCCGCCAAAGGCGGACCTCAGCCAAAGGCTGATGCGCCTTTGGCACAAGCCTCTGACTGGGAATTTGATTTAATCACCGTTAATTTAGACGGCAAGCAAAAATCAGTAGAAAAAGTCGGCAATGTTATGGTTTATCGTTTAGGCAGAGGCAGAATGGCTAAATATTTTTTTTCTTGGCAGGCGGTTAAAAAAGCTCAAGAGTTAAATCGGCAAAAAAATTATCAGTCAATTTGGGCGATTATGGCTAACCAGGCGGGGTTAGCGGCCTTGTTTTTTAAAAAAGAATTTCCGCAAGTTAAATACGTTTTGACTTTGCAAGAAGGGGATTCATTGAAAAGAATTTGGAGCCGGACATTATTAATTCGGTCGCTTTACAAAAAAATTTACCAAAAGGCTGATGCGATTACCGCGATTAGCAATTTTTTAGCTAAGCGAGCGAAAAAATATGGCTACCAAGGTCAATTATCTATTGTGCCCAATGGCGTTGATTTGAGTAATTTTAAAAAGGAATTTGAGTTAGAAGAGATAAATGGTTTGAAAAAACAATTGGGTCTTGAATCGTCTGACAAAGTGATTACTACTATTTCCCGGCTGGTTTATAAAAATGGTATTGATATCTTAATTAAGGCAGTTAAAGATTTGCCAGTTAAAGTTTTAATTATTGGCAGCGGTAAATTAGAAACTAGATTAAATTCATTGGCTCAAGAATTAGGCGTGAGAAATAAGATTTTATTTTTAGGTTACATTGGCCAGAATAATTTGTCTCAATATCTTCAACTCACTGATGTTTTTGTCCGAACTTCTCGGTCAGAGGGACTTGGTTCCGCCTTTTTAGAAGCCATGGCGGCTGGCGTACCCGTTATCGGCACTTGTGTCGGCGGTATCCCAGATTTTTTAAAAGACGGCCAAACTGGTTTATTTGTCGAAGTTGGCAACCCAATTGATCTGGCGGCCAAAATCAAAATTCTTTTAACTGACGAGGCTTTAAGGCAAAGGTTAATTAATAATGCCCGGTCATTAGTTTTTCAAAGTTATGATTGGCAACAAATTGCCCAAAAAATGGCAGGGATTTTTGAAAGTTGATAGTCACTTTCAACAATTTAAGAAAATCTAAAAGTGACCGTCATCCTGAGCCTAGTTTACCCTGAGTGGCATCGAAGGGAGGGATCTCAGTTATAAATTTTATGAAAATTGTTATTGCCGCAGAAATTTTTCCGCCGGAGATTGGCGGTCCAGCGACTTACAGTCAAAAATTGGCAACGGAATTAACCAAACGCGGCTTTGCTGTTAAATTAATTTGTTATAGCCAAAAACAGGAGCCGGCAATTGACCAAAATTTAAATTTTTTCATTACTCGAATTTTACGAGGCAAAGGCACTTTTAAAAACCATTATCTAAGGTATTTTTTTAAACTTTTATTGCTGGCAAAAGATTGTGATTTGATTTATGCCCAAGGCCCGGTTAGTTCTGGCTGGCCATCAGTTTTTGTCAAAAAAATTTTAAGGAAAAAATTAATGGTCAAAGTCGTTGGCGATTATGCCTGGGAACAGGCCAGAAATTTGGGCTTGACCGATATCGGCATTGATGAATTTCAAAATCAAGAACTAGATGGAAAAATTGGTAAATTAAAAAATATTGAAAAATGGGTTTGCCAAAAATCGGATAAAGTAATCATACCAAGTCAGTATTTAAAAAATATTGTTCAAGGCTGGGGAGTGAGCGGAAATAAAATTGAACTTGTTTATAATTCATTTAATAAAGACGTTCCGTCTGGGTCGATAATTCAGCCAGTCGGAAAATTTAAGTTTATTGTTTCAGTTGGTCGCTTAGTTAGCTGGAAAGGATTTTCGCTCTTGATTGAACTTATGCCCGAGTTAAAAAAAATTGATCCTTCATTTAAATTGATAATTTTAGGTTCCGGGCCAGAAGAAGAAAAATTATTAAAAGAGGCAAGAGATCTTAACTTACTGAATACCGAAGATGTAGTCATAATGCAATCCGATCAACTCGGCGTTATTAGCTATTTGCGGCAGGCATATACATTTGTCTTAAATACCGGCTACGAGGGTTTGTCGCACACGATTTTAGAAGCGATGACTGCTGGTGCGCCGGTAATTACTACTAATGTCGGCGGTAATCCAGAATTGATTCAAGATGGTTATAATGGTTTATTAATTGAATACAATAATAAAGCACAACTCAAAGAGGCGATTTTAAAATTATACCGAAGCGAAGAGCTAAGAAATAAATTTATAGAAAATTCAAAAAAAGTTTTAGAAAAATTTAGTTTTGCCAATATGATTAACCAAACCATTAATCTTTTTAATCAATTAACCAAATAGATTATGAAAATTCTTATAACTGGCATCACCGGATTTGCTGGCAGTCACTTGGCCGATTATTTGCTTGCAAATCATCCTGAAGTTGAAATTTACGGCATTAAGCGCTGGCGGAGCAAAACGGAAAATATTGAGCATATTAAAGACAAAGTTAAATATTCTGACTGTGACATTAAAGACGCTCATAATGTCTATGAAGTCATTGACAACATTCGGCCGGATAAAATTTTTCATTTGGCGGCTCAAAGTTATGTGCCGGCGTCTTGGGAAGCGCCGGTGGAAACTTTGATTTTAAACATTGCCGGCCAGACTAATATTTTCGAAGCGGTTAAAAAAATCAGAGTCAAAGAAAAAAAATATGACCCAATAATTTTAATTGCCGGCTCATCCGAAGAATACGGTTTAGTCCACCCTAACGAGGTGCCGATTAAAGAGTCTAACCCGTTGCGGCCGCTTTCACCTTACGGGGTGAGCAAAGTCTGCCAGGATCTTTTAGGTTTTCAATACTGGCATTCATATAAAATTAGGTCAATTCGCAGCCGGGCATTTAATCACAGCGGACCGCGGCGCGGTGAAGTTTTTGTGGATAGTAATTTTGCTTTGCAAATCGCCAAAATTGAAAAAGGCAAGCAAGAGCCAAAAATTATGGTCGGCAATTTGGAAGCTAAGCGTGACTTTACTGATGTGCGTGATATTGTCCGGGCTTATTGGCTGGCAACAGAAAAATGCCAGCCCGGCGAGGCTTATAATATTTCTTCTGGAAAAAGTTATAGTATTAAAGAAGTTTTGGAAAAATTGTTATCATTGTCAACTGCTAAAAATATTAAAGTTGAATCAGACTCCGGCCGCCTGCGACCGTCTGATGTGCCGATTTTAACTGGTGACAGCACAAAATTTAGACAAACCACGGGTTGGCAGCCAGAAATTGATTATTTAAACCAAACTTTAAAAGACATGCTTGATTATTGGCGGGGGATTGTTTAATTTTTTATGAAAAAAATTAAAAGTTTTAATGATTTCCTCGCCCCAAGCCCGAATTGATTTATTTAATTTTTAAAACACTTTCCTCGGAAACGCCTGCGGCTTATAAATTTTAATAATCAGGTTTTAGCTAAAAGCTTGGGGCGGGGTGAGACTCAGAATTTTAATATTTTGCGGGGGTTACTAAAATTTTAAAAAATTTAAAGTATGAAGATATTAATGATTTCAATTGACAGAGGGTTGCTCGGTAAGGGCCAGCTTGGCGATGTTATTGAGAGACATATAAAGTATGGGCAATATGTTGATCAGCTTGATATTATAGTTTTTTCCAATAAAAATTATGACAATTACGATTTATCTAATGATGTAAAATCTTTTCCGACGAAATCTAAATCAAAATTATGGTATTGCCGCGATGCGGTCAGAATCGGGAAAGAATTATTTAGTAAAACGACATATGACCTGATTATTACTCAAGATCCGTTTTTAACCGGTTTGGCCGGCTATTTTTTGAAAAAAAAGTTTAAAGCTAGACTATTGATTCATTTTCACGGCGATTTTTGGAGTAATTGGCGTTGGCTAGTTGAGCATCCATTAAATTTTATTTATTGGATTATTTCTAAGCTAGTGGTAGTCAAAAATGCTGATGCCATTAGAGTAATGAGTCAAGGTCAAAAAGAAAAATTGATTAAAGCCAAGATATCCGAGAAAAAGATAAGAGTTATTTCTACGCAAATTAACTTGAATATATTTGATAAAAAAGATTTTTTTCCAGAAGATAAAGTAAAAATAGTACTTCATGTTGGCAGACCTGACCCAACTAAGGATTATAGGACCTTAATGAAAGCATTTAGATTAACGAAAAAAAAATTCAAAGATGTAGCTTTCATTCAGTGTGGTGGTCTTGATGCATTAGCAGGGTTAGTTGGTACTAATAGTCAAAAATTACACCGCTGGTTATTAAAATTAGTTCACAAGAGCAGTCAAAATCCTAATAAAGGTGAAAAGTTAAAAAGCGTATTAAATCATTATAAAGATGTGGATCTGGGAATAATTGATAAAAAATTAAACCTTGAATCTTATGATAAAGTTACCCAGGATGTGTTAGTTACAGCTTATAATTTGGCCAACGTTGTGATATTATCTTCCAAATCCGAAAGTTTTGGCAAAGTTTTAGTGGAAGCCAATGCCTGCAGTAAGCCGGTGGTTTCCACGGCGACAACGGGGGCGAAAGAAATTGTTCAAGATGGTTATAATGGATTTTTAGTGCCAATTGGCGATGCTAAGGCCTTGGCCGAAAAAGTTTTGGAATTATTAAATAATCCAGAATTAGCCAAACAAATGGGAGAGAATGGCAGGAAATTAGTTCAAGAAAAATTCAGCGATAACACGGAAAAAATTATTAATCTTTGGCAAGCGATTTGCGAAAATAAAATATGAGTAAAGTTTTTGTCAACATTGCCACTTACAACGAAAAAGAAAACATTGAGCGGTTAATTACTGAAATTTTTGCTTTGAAAATTGATAATTTATCAGTTTTAATTATTGATGATAATTCGCCGGACGGTACGGCCCAAATCGTTGAACAATTAAAAAATCGTTATGATTATTTGCGATTAATTAAACGGTCAGGCAAACTTGGTTATGGCAGCGCTCAGATTGCTGGCTTTAAAGAGGCCTTGGCTAATGGAGCGGAGATTATTATTACCATGGACGCTGATTTTTCTCATGATCCTAAAGTGATTCCCAATTTGATTTCCGCGATTGAAAACGGCTCGGAAGTGGTCATTGGTTCGCGAAAAATTCCCGGCGGTAGAATTGTGGGCTGGAACTGGTGGCGGCATTTTGCCAGCACTGGGGCGATGCTGACTTCGCAAATATTTTTAGGCATTACCACTAATGATCTAACCAGCGGCTTTCGCGCTTACCGCAGAACCATTTTAGAAAATATTTCCCTAGATAAAATTAAAAGCAACGGCTACTCATTTTTAGAAGAATTAATTTATTTAATTGAAAAAAAGAATTATAAAATCAAAGAAGTGCCGATTACTTTTACTGATCGGCGTTTTGGTAAATCAAAATTGTCTAAAAAAGAAATTTTAAATTTTTTCTTAACTATCTTTAAAATTAATGCAAGCGAATTGAAAAAAATAAAATTTAATCTGGAAAATTTGGTTTATGGGCTGTTGATTTTGTCTTTTTTTATCGGTCTTTGGCACGCTTTTCCGATGCTGAAAGTAATCAGCGATGAAATGTATTTTGTCGGGGGTGTTTTACGGGCAATGGAAAATTTCACGATTTTTCCTGGGGCCGGCGACGTGCCCTACGGCCTTTTAACTTATTATTTAAATTACATCTTAATTGCTAAATTTTTAATTTTAGCTTTGCCGTTTTTTCAATTCAATTTCAATTCATTAAAAGAATTTTTAATCCAGTCGTCGGAAATTATTTATTTAATTCCAAGAATTCTAAGCGCTGTTTTAGCGATTTTTTATTTAGTCATTTTTGCTAAAATTTTGAAAAAAGAATTTACCGACTGGAAAATCAAGCTATATCTTTTAATTATTCTTTTTACCAACATGCTGACGGTCTTGGTTTTGCATACCGGTAAAATGTGGGTTTTAAGCCTACTTTTGACTTTAGCTTCCTTCTATTATCTTTATCGCGCCTTAAATTATCGCTATCGGCTTGAATCGTCAGTCTTGTCCCGAAGCATTATTCTAAGCATTATTTTTTCTTTTCTTACCCTGACTAATTTTATTTTTAATGGCATTTTTTTAATTAATATTCCTTTACTTTTAATCTTTTTTTGGTCTAATCAGCGATTAAGGAAAAAAATAATTTTATCAACAATTTTTGGCGCAATGATTTTTGTTTTAATTACTCTAACTAATTTGGCTGGAATTAAAGAGCTTTTAGTTAATCAATTTACTTATTATCGGCCGCTGGTGGATAATGAAATCGCCGTTCACAATTTGTCGGTTCTTCAGTCTTTTATGATGTATTTGAAACGTTCGGTCGTATTTTTTCCAATTATTTTACTAACTTTACTTTTGGCACTGACTCAAAAGATAAAAAATAAACCACTTTTTATCATCGCTTCAACTTATTTCTTGGTTTATTTATTAATGATTAGTTTTATCGGCACTTGGTCAAAAGAAATTTATTCTTATATCCATTACTCCTTTCCTTTTGCCTTTTTTTTGGTGCTGATTGTTGCCAGCTTTGATTTAAAATTTAGTAAAAATTTTTATCTATTAGGATTAATTTCATTAGTTTATTTTGTTTTTACCTTATACTATCTTTCTATTCCGACCACTTATAATGAAACCGCGAATTGGATTTTAAAAAATTTAAATCAGAATGATAATTTGATTATTAATGGAATCAGAAATCTTGATTTGCCAAAAAATAAAGAATCATATTTATTAACCGCTGAAAATTATTGTTCCAGTAAATGTACAAATGTCATTAATTCAGATTTAAATAAAGAATTTTTACCTTTAATAATTGATAAGTATACCAAAGCTGATTGGGCTCAAAATGTAGATACAAAAAACAAAGAAAATTTTATCATTAGCGAAAAATCGTTAATGGGTGACGATTTTGAATTAGAAGCTGCCTTTACCAATCCGGTTTTCGTTAGCTTTGGCGCTGACGGCAAAATGGCTAATTATTTTGACTTTGATTTTTTTAAAATTAAAAATTTCGGCCCTAATATTTATATTTATCGTAGATTTTAGACTATGCATTTATTGGTAATCACCAGAAAAATTGATCATGATGATCCGCGAGTTGGTTTTGTTTCGGCTTGGGCTAATGAATTAAAAAAATCGCTAAAATTTTTAACGATTATTGCTTGGCAGGAAAGTCGGCCGGAAGCTGATTGGGAAAATATCAGATTAATTAGCTTACCAAAAAATAAAATTTTAAAAATTTTTTGGTTTCAGTATTATTTAATAAAAATTTTGCCGAAAGTTGACGGCGTTTTTTGCCATATGAATCCGGAATATACGATTTTAGCCGCACCTTCGGCAAAAATTTTTAGAAAAAAAATCGTTTCTTGGTATACTCACGGCACGGTGAGCTGGCGCTTAAAAATTATGGAAAAATTGACTAATCAAATTTTAACGGCTTCAAAGGCAAGTTTTCGCTTGCGGTCAAGAAAATTGGTTGTCACTGGTCATGGTATTGACCTTAAAACTTTTTATCCCATTGATTCGTCAAAATCACTAAAAGAAAAAATTCAATTAATTTCTGTTGGCCGGATTTCGCCGACTAAAGATTATGAAACCATAATCAAAGCCGTTAATTTATTAAATGATCAGGGTTTTAATTACCTTAATTTGAAAATTATCGGCGAAATCGGCTTAGCCGAACAGCAAGTTTATTTTAATAGTTTAAAAACAATGACAGAAAAAATGAATTTAGGTGGCAAAGTTGAATTTTTAGGAGCAATCAAGCACGTTGAAATTCCCGATTATTTAAGGAAAAGCGACATTTTCATTAATCTAAGCGGCACCGGCGGTCTAGATAAAGCGGTTTTAGAAGCCATGGCCTGCGGCTGTTTAGTTTTGACCAGCAATGAGGCCTTCAGAGAAATTTTGCCGACAGAATTAATAGTTGGAAAAAATAATCCGAAGATGTTGAGTGAAAAAATTAAATGGCTGGTTGGCTTATCCTCAGACCAATTGTTAAAATTGCGTCAGCAGCTGCAAGAGGAAATCATTAAAAATCACAATCTCACTAATTTATCACTAAAAATTATCAGTCAGTTTTCTTGAGATGATTAATTTTAAAAAATTAAAATTAGAAATTTTTTATCTTCAGGCCGCTTTCCGCCAATATCGGCAAGGGCCGGATTATTTGCGTCACCGTTATTTTTTCGCCAGAAAAATTTTAAATTTAAGAAAAATATTTCAAAATCCGATTAATTATAATAATTTGTCAATTCATTTTTTATTATGCCACCGCGATTTAATTCCATTTATCTGGTCATTGGCCAGCTTTTATTTGGCATCTGATTTTTTTGGTCATCTGATTATTCATAATGATGGCTCATTAACCAAAAAAGATAAAAATTTAATCAAAAAATTTTTTCTCCAAACCCAAATTATTGAGGAGATGGGAAAATTAGATAATTTACCGTCAAATTATCGGCTATTAATTGATCAAATAAGAAATTTTTACCCGAAAATTCCATTATTAAAAAAATTACTTGAGCCATATTTATTTAATCAAACGCCAATTCATTTAATTATTGACAGTGACTTGCTTTGGTTTAAAAATCCAACTGAGCTTGAAAAAGAAATAAAAGACGGCAGTCAAAAAAGTTTGATGATGTGCGGAGAAGGGGGTGGTTGTCCGGTGATTTTTAAAGACGGCACAAAATTAGAAAAACCGTTGTCGTTTTTTAACTCTGGCATTGTTTTATATCACCGAAATAATTTTAATCTGGAAAAATTAGCCGAATATTGCCAAAAGGTTGATTGGCAAAATTCGGCAAATATTCATTTTTTAGAACAAGCGGCCTTTGCTTTTAGTTTAAATAATTTAACGCCCTTGCCATCTGATCAGTATTTAATCAAAGGCGGGGTTGACAGTCAAACAATTGTTCGTCATTATACCAGCCCGCGCCGACCGCTTTTTTATAGTGAGGGCCTGAAAATATTAAAAGATAAAATTTTTGAATAATGAAAGTTTGCTATTTCGGTTTTTACAATCAAAATTATAGCCGCAATAAAATTTTAATCAGCGGTTTAAAACAAAATCAGGTTGAAGTGACTGAATGCCAGAGCAGTCTGTCCGGTATCTTAAAATATTTTGAATTAGTAAAAAAATACTGGCAGATTAAAAATCAATATGAGGTGATGGTTATTGGTTTCCCGGGGCAACAGGCGATGTTTTTAGCCAAGTTATTGTGCCGAAAACCCATTATTTTAGACGCTTTTTTGTCATTTTATGACTCAATGGTTTTTGATCGGAAAGTTTGTTCGCCGAAAAGTCTCAAGGCAAAATACTATTGGTGGCTTGACTATTTGTCTTGCCGGCTGGCGGATAAAATTTTACTGGACACTAATGAACATATTAATTACTTTGTTGAGACGTTTAAAATTAAAAAGGAAAAATTTAGCCGGATTTTTATCGGCGCGGATGATGCAATTTTTAAACCGAGAAATTTAACCAAAAAAACCGACCAATTTTTAACACATTGGCACGGCACTTATATTCCTTTACAGGGGGTGGAATATATTATTGGCGCGGCTGATATTTTGCGAAAAGAAAATATTAAATTTAGATTAATTGGCAGCGGCCAGCTTTTTAAGCAAACTCAAAAACAGGTGATTGACTTGGGCTTAACTGCTATGGTAGAATTAATTGAATTTTTGCCAGCGGAAGAAATTCCTCAATTAATTGAGTCGGCGGATATTTGTTTAGGAATTTTCGGCGCCACGCCCAAAGCCAAGCGCGTAATTCCTAATAAAGTTTATGAATGTTTAGCCATGGCCAAGCCGGTTATCACCGCCGAGAGTCCAGCTAGCTGTGAAATTTTAATTGATTATCAGCACGTTTTATTTTGCCGGTTGGCTGACGCGAAAAGTTTGGCAGAAAAAATTTTAGAAATAAAAAATAATTCTGATTTAAGAAAAAAACTTGGGCAAAATGGTTATAAATTTTATCGGCAGAATTTTTGCCCGGCAGTTTTAGGCCAAGAATTAAAAACAATAATTTCTCAATTTAATAATTAATTTTATGGATAAAATATTAGTCACTGGCGGTGTGGGGTTTATCGGTTCGCATATCACTGATGAATTAATCAAACTAGGCGCTGAAGTCGTGATTTTGGATGATTTAAGCGGCGGCTTTAGAGAAAACATAAATCCTAAAGCAAAATTCGTTGAAGGCAGCATTAATGATCAGAGTTTAATTGACAAAATATTTAAGGAAGAAAAATTTGATTATATTTTTCATTTGGCCGCTTATGCCGCCGAGGGCTTAAGCCAATTTATCAAACATTTTAATTATGAAAATAATTTGATTGGCACGGTTAATTTGATTAACGCTTCAGTAAATAATAATGTGAAATGTTTTGTTTTTACTTCTTCCATTGCGGTATATGGCGCCGGGCAATTGCCGATGACTGAGGAGATGAAGCCGGAGCCCGAAGATTCATACGGCATTGCCAAATACGCGGTTGAGCTTGATTTAAAAGCCAGCCATGAATTATTTGGCCTCAATTATATAATTTTTCGGCCTCATAATGTTTTTGGCGAAAAGCAAAATATCGGCGATAAATATCGAAATGTTGTTGGAATTTTTATGAATCAAATTATGCAAAATCAGCCGATTACGATTTTCGGCGACGGCGAACAAAAGCGCGCTTTTAGTTATATCGGCGATATCGCGCCAGTGATTGCCAAATCAATTTATAATCCCAAGTCGTACAATCAAATTTTTAACATCGGCGGGGATGAAATCATTACGGTTAATCAATTGGCTCAATTAGTTTTTACTGCTATGGGTCAAAAAACATCAATTAATTATCTGCCAGCTAGGCAAGAGGTGAAATTAGCTTATTCCGATCACGCTAAAGTCAGAGAAGTTTTAGGTTATGAAAATAAGATTAAAATTGCCGATGGTTTAAAAATAATGGCTGAGTGGGCAAAGAAAGTTGGTGCTAAAAAAAGCCAAAATTTTGATAAAATTGAAATTACCAAAAATTTGCCGTCAAGCTGGCTAGTTAAATAAATGAAAATTTTTTATATTGCTAACGTCAGATTGCCAACTGAAAAGGCCCATGGCCGGCAAATTATGAAAATGAGCGAAAGTTTAGCTAAGGCGGGAGAGGATTTGGAATTAATTATTCCCAGTCGGCGGAATCCTAATTTTAAAAATATCAACCCCTTTGATTATTATCAGATTAATCAAACTTTTAAAATTAAAAGATTGAAAAGTTTTGACCCGGTTTTTATTTTAGGCTGGCCAGCTGGTTTATATATAAAATTTCAAACAATTTTTTTTGTCTTAAGCTTGACGATTTACTTAATTTTTAAAAAGGACACGAGAAAATCTGTTTTTTATACTCGCGATGAAATTTTATTGCCCTTGCTTTCAATATTTAACAAAAAAATTGTTTGGGAAGTTCATGCCCTGCCAAAAAAGATGAAATTTTTAAAGCCATTCTTGAGTCGAGTAGAAAAATTAGTTGTTTTGACCCAGAGTATTAAAGATCGTTTAATCGTTTTAGGTTTGGCAGAAAATAAGATTTTGGTTTCACCTGACGCGGTTGATTTGGAAATTTTTGGTATTAATCTAGACAAATCTCAAGCCAGAGAGCAATGGCAATTACCCAAAGATAAAATTATTTTAGGTTATACTGGCACTTATCAGACTAAGGGGATGGATAAAGGTTTAAGTGATATTTTTAAAGCGTTAAAGATTCTTAAAACAAAAAGAAGCGATTTATTTTTTGTCGCCTTGGGCGGCCTACCAAATGAAATTATTAAATACCAAAAGCTAGCCGAGGGTTTCGGTGTTTCGGATATCATCAGTTTACTTTCCCCAGTTGATCAAAAAAAATTAGCGGTTTTTCAGCAAGCTTGCGACATTTTACTGATGCCTTTTCCCGAGACAACCCATTTTTCTTTTTATATGTCGCCGCTTAAAATGTTTGAATATTTGGCCGCCGCCAGGCCGATTATTGCCTCTGACTTGCCAAGTATCCGTGAAATATTGGATAATAAAGTTGCTTTATTGGTTAAGCCAGGCGATGCCAATGACTTGGCGGAAAAAATCGAATCATTGGCTAATCAGCCAAAATTAGCCGCTGATATAGCCGTTAGCGCTAAAGCGATTTCAGTTCATTATAGCTGGGAAGAGCGGGCGAAAAAAATTTATAATTTCTTATGTGGTTAGAAAAAATATTTTTAAAAATTAAGTTTCGGTTATTTAAACGTCACCGTTTATTTTCAATTACCTTTTTATTATTAGTTTTAATTTTTTTTACCGCAGTGCCGTTATTTTCGTCAAAACTAGGCAGCGCGGAAAAACGCGCCCAATTGCTTCGGTCTTATCCGGTTTTGACTAAGGTTCTTCCTTTGTATTGGAAAATAAGAAAAACCACTGACATTGTATATTTCCCTTATTTCTTTCGGAAAAATCAACTGCCCACTTATGAGTTAATTATTTCAGAAAAAGATCAGAAAGAACTTGACGATAGCTTGCCTAAAGATTTTATGAATGTAGTTTACAGCAATAAAGTCTGGGTGCCGGCGAAATTTATCTATGACGGCAAAACTTACGACGTTAAGGTCAGATATCGGGGGGACAATGCCGTGCACTGGAATGCACCGAAAAAATCATATTTAGTGAACTTTAAAAGTGATGACTTATTTAAAGGCATTGAAAGATTAAGTTTTATTATTATTGATGATCGTCATTTTGTTTTGGAGCAATTGAATAATAAGCGGGCAAAAAAATTAAGTCTATTCGTGCCCGACAGCTGGTTTGGTAATCTAAAAATTAACGGTAAAAAGCATGGGCTTTATTTTATCATTGAAAGCTGGAGTCAAGAGATGCTGGCCAAAGCAGAACTGCCGGATGAAACAAATTTTTACAGTGATTTTGGCGAAGAAGATTTAATTCCTGAAGTTTTGGCTTTACGCAACTATGGCATTTGGGATAATTTAGATCGTTGGACCAAATTAGTTAATGACGGCAAATTAAATTTTCAGCATTATACTGAAGTCAAACAACTTTTAACCCTTTTAAATCAAACCAGCGATCAAGATTTTTACCAACAAATTTTTAATTTAATTGACCAAAATAATTTTTATGCTTGGCAAATCCATCAGGAACTGATTCATTCCAACCATCAGACCGATGATGTCAGGCTTTATTTTAGCAATACCTCGGGAAAATTTTATTTTATTCCTTGGGATTTAGGCAATACTGACCCAAGTTTTGAAATTGAACTTTATGGCCGGTTGGCAAAAAGGATATTTTCTAACCCGGTTTATCTTTCTGAAAAAAATAAAAGACTCTATCAATACCTGTCAGATGAAAAGAATTTAGAAGATGATTTAGTTTTCTATGATCAAGCCGTTAAAGAAATCAAAGTCGCTTTATACCAGGATCGGTTAAAAATTTATACTAATCATTGGGCTAATAATTATATCGCCAATAAAAGAAAAGAAGTAATTGGAGCGATTGATAAACTGAAAGAAAAATTTAACCAAAGTTTAGTTTTTGTTGAAATTGGGGTAGCTAATGATAATGCCCGGCAGTTTTTAGGTAAAAATTTATTAGCAACTTTTGATATTTACTTAAAAAGCTATTCAGATTTGTATTTTAAAAAACCGATTTTTGAGTTTAACCGCGGCTTTAATTTAACCGATTATCAATTATATTTTGAGAATAGTGCTAATGAGATTTTAGATAATGGCGATAAATTAGTTAATAACTATCAAGATATCATTTTATCTACCAAAAGAGATTTTAATGAATTAGCGGAAGGCGGAAAATTAATTTTGACGAAATATCGTTTTTATTTGGTGAGCCAAAAGACGGCCAGCACTGATTTTGCCAATAATCTCAAAACCGCTAATACTGAAATTGAAAATGCGATGAGTGGTAAATTAATTCCTCAAGAGGAAATCAGCGCTAAATTATATAATGAAAAATCATTTAAAGATTTTTCGGCGATTAATAACATTAATGCTTTTGAGAGAAATAATCCTTTTTTCCAAATTGGTCGGACAAATAAACAGATTATTTTAGCTTCAGGCAATTACCAATTTAATAAGACGGTTATTGTTCCCGCCGGATTTATTCTAAAGATAATGGCGCCAGCCACTTTGCAAATGGCTCCGGGCGTTTCTCTGATTAGCTATAGTCCGGTGCAGCTTTTAGGCACCGCCAGCCAACCGATTAATTTCGTCGGGCAGAATTATAATCAGCCCTGGGGAGTTTTTGCGGTCATTAATGCCGCCAATAAAAGTTTGATTCAATTCAGTAATTTTTCCGGCGGTAAAGATGATTATATTAATGGAATTTATTTTTCCGGGATGGTGTCAATTTATCACTCTGATGTTAGGATTGAGAATTCTTTTTTCAGTCGCGCTTTTGCTGACGATTCAATAAACGTTAAAAATGCCGTTAGCGAAATTGTTAGCAGTGACTTCAGGAATAATTCGGCTGATGCTATTGATTATGACTTTATTAAAGAGGGGATGGTCGCCGACAGCCGATTTTTTAATAATGGCAACGATAGCATTGATTTAAGCGGTTCAACGGTTTTAATCAGCGGTAATTTTATTGAAAAGTCAGGGGATAAGTGTGTCAGTATTGGCGAAAAAAGCCTTAAGCCAATAATTTATAATAACGTTTTGAATGGGTGTGATATTGGCGTGGCAATTAAAGATTTATCGGAAGCTTTAATTGTTAATAATGTCATTATTAATAACCGTAGTGCGCTTGAGGCAAATCAAAAAAAACCGGTTTTTGGCGGCGGTTTCGCCAAAGTTTATAACAGCATCATTTGGAATAACCAAAATGATATCGTGACTGATCCTTTGTCCAAGATTGAAATTTTTAATAGCAATGTCAAAAAGCAATCAACTGAAAATAAAAATTTTGATCATGATCCAGCTTTTAATCCAGACTTTACAATTAATCAAAAAAATGCTAATCTGTTATTTACTAATGGCGGCAATGCTGAAATTTTAAATCAAATTTTAGGCTTTGACCAAAAAACGGCGCCAGTTGGCTTAAATCGTTAAGAATTAATAATGCCAAAATTAAAGCTTCATTTTCAAAGGTTTGAATTTAAATACTATTTGCCAAAAAGTAAAGCGGATAAATTAATTCCCGCTCTCTTGAATTATTTGGATTGGGATCCTTATATTAAAGAATTAAATACTGATTTCTATCAAGTCAATAGTTTATATTTCGATAATCAAACTTTTGGTTGTTATTGGGACAAGGAAAGCGGACTTTCTGACCGAAAAAAACTGCGCTTAAGATATTACAATCAATTGTCAAATTTGAATTCCCCAGTTTTTTTGGAAATTAAAAGAAAAAAAGACGCTTTAGTTATTAAAGACCGGATTTACCTGCAGGCGGCAAATTGCCTAAGCCATAATTTAGACGAGTCGCTTTTTAAACTCCATCGCGCCCAGCCGGACAATGATTTTCTTAAAGAAATTATTTGGTTTAAGAAAAAAAATCTTCTGAAGCCTAAACTTTTTATTTCCTATAAACGTAAAGCTTTTGTCGGTAAGCTGGATAAAGGATTCAGGGTGACTTTTGATTATGACATTAAAACTCAATCACAAGATGACTTTGCCAGTAAACAGAATAATCTGAAAGAGATTTATCCTGAAGGGGTCGTCTTGGAGTTAAAATATAATAATGTTTTACCCTTTTGGTTTCAGGAAATTATTCAGAAGTATCAACTCCAGCGCTTGGCTTATTCAAAATATTGTAATTCACTTCGCCAAGTCCGGCCGTGGCTTGACGATAATAATTATTCACTAACCTAATAATTTATGTTTGATAGTTTATTTAATTTGACGCCAAGCGCGGTGTCTTTGAATTTTTTAACCATTGCCATCGTGCTGATTTTATCCTTTGTTTTATCGTTAGTCATCGCTTGGGTTTACAAGAGTACTCATAAAGGCATTTCTTATTCCCAGTCATTTGTTTTTACTTTAATCTTAATTGGTGTTTTAATTGCTGTTATTATGATGGTCGTGGGTAATAGTTTAGCCATTGCTTTCGGCGCTTTTGGGGCATTTTCTTTGATTAGATTTAGAACGGCCATTAAAGACACTCGGGATTTAGCCTTTGTTTTATTGGTCGTAACTATTGGGTTAGCGGTGGGGACACGAAATTATTTGATTGCGATTTTGACCACCATTTTTGCCGGAGCAATTATTTTTGGCTTAACGAAAATCAATTTTGGTTCAATTCGAAAATACGATTATCTCTTAAATTTTTCGGCATTTTCCGATAAATTTTCGGCGGAAAATTTACGTTCAGTTTTCGCTGAATTTTTGAAATACGACAATTTATTAAATGTGACCGCCAAGGAAGGCGGCAAGGTCCTGACTTATACTTTTAATATTAAATTTATCAAAGCCGCTGAAATTGAAAAACTGATTACCAAAATCAGCCAGCTGGAAGGCATTTTTGATATTGATGTGATTAGCGCGAAAAATGATATTGAATATTAAAATCAAATGAAATTTCTAAAGATTTTATATTTTTATTTTGTTATTTTTTTAGACAGGATTTGGTCAAAACCGGCCATTCCTGTTTTGTTATATCATTCCATTAGTGAGGATCAAAGCCGCTTGGCGGTTAGCCCAAAAAATTTTAAAAGGCAAATTGCTTATTTGGCGAGTAAAGGATATGAGTGCATCGATCCACTGAGGCTTAAATTAGCTTTAGAAAAAAAAGTCTTACCCAAAAAAAAGATTTTAATTACTTTTGATGATGGTTTTAGAGATAATTATTTAGTGGTTTATCCAATTTTAAAAAAATATAATTTTTTTGCCACCATTTTTCTAGCCACGAATTTTATCGGCAAAAAGGCGAGTTTTGCCAAAAATTTAATTGATCAAAAACGGCCAATGTTAAATCGGGAGGAAATAGAGAAAATGTCTCAAGCCGGATTTTTTTTCGCCAATCATTTCGGTTCCCATCTGCCCCTGACGGAATTAAATAAAGATCAAATCACCACTGAATATCATCAGGCTAAAGATTTTATCCAGTCTTTTCCCGGTCGCAATTTTTTATTTAATGTCATTGCCTATCCAAAAAATAGAAATAACTCCTCAATCATCAATCAACTTGATCATCTTGGCGTTCAACTGGCTTTTGCTGGCAGGGGAGAGGTGATTAGTAAAAATAGCCAAATTTTGGATTTACCTAGAATTGAAATTTTTAACACTGACTCACTGCTTAAACTGAGGGCAAAACTAACTCCTTATTATCGCAATTTTAAAAAAAATTATGATTTTTAAAAAAAATGTTTTATGGTTTAAAACCATCAGATACGTCCTTGAACCTTGGCCGGATTGGGAAAAATTTAAAAAAAATTACGCGGCAATTTATCTGGTCAGCTATGAAAAAAAAGACTTACCTGGTTTTTCTGTTAAAATCAAGGAAACGCCGATTATTTATTTAAATAAAAAAATCGAAGAAGTTTTTAGTAGTTTTAATGAGACAACGAGAAATGAAATCAGGCGAACTTTTGACGATAAAATTCCCGGCTTAAAAATTGTTGTTAATGATCAGAATTTATCGGCGAATTACCAGTTAAGTAAAATTTTTGAATATCAGCAGGGGAGAGTGCCAGAAAAAATCGCGATGTATCGCGGCTGCCGCTTATTTGCCGCTTATTTAAACGGCGAAATAATTTCCAGTGTCATTTGTTATGATAATAATCAAATTTTGCGCGCTAAAGCGATTTGTTCCAAACGATTGCTAATTAAAGACAAAGAAACTTATAAAATTATTTCCTATGCCACGCGCCGCTTGATTTATGAAGCTTGTCAGTGGGGGATTAAAAATAATTATCAGTGGATTGATCTAGGCTCAATTAATTTTGCCAAGGAAAATTTAGCCCAGTTTAAATTAAGTTTTACCAAGGATTTAATCCAAGAATACACTTATACTTATAAAAGCCAATGGTTTGAGCTTTTGGCCAGTGGCGTCTTTCTTAAAAAAGCCATAAAAAAATTACTAAAATTTTAGTTATAAAAAAAGAGGCAGAAGCTTATTTCCCAAACGTCCCTGCGTTTCCGAACAGTATCTTTGAGAACCTTTTTTAGTAAAAGGGTTTTGCCGTTAATTCCATCAGTTTTCCCGATTATGCACTGCGTGGCAACGGGACGGGGATCTTGGTTTTTTACGCAGTTCTCCCGGTAATAAAATCACAACTGACACGGCGATTTTTGCTTCTGCCTAAAAAGTTTTTCCCTCCTTAATTAATTATAGATGATAATTTAAATTAAGGCAAATAAAGTAAGTCGTTATAAGGTTGGATTTCTAACAAAATAAAAAAGCCCTTGAGCAATACTGCCAAGGGCTTAATCTGCATTAAAGAACTTTTTGTTCATTATTTGGCGGTTGCTTGTTTGACTGCCAAAATCTCTG
>MHII01000024.1:48271-85331 GCA_001817425.1 Candidatus Buchananbacteria bacterium RIFCSPHIGHO2_02_FULL_39_17
CCAAAGGAGTTGTCAGCGGCTTTGCCGAAATGCTCATGGGCGCCGATGACCAACGGACTGGCGTCTTATTAATTGACCCTTCAAAAAAACCAATCAGTTATCAAATCGCCAAAATTATCGGCTTTAATGAACAAAACGGCATTTTCTTGGTTCAGGATAATTTTTTAACTCAATTTGTGGTTTTTACCAATTTGGACACGCCGCAGGATCGGGATAAAAGCGAGCAAATGGGTGCGGCTGCCTATATTTTTAAGCGCGATTGCACGCCGAGGGAAGTGATGGAAACGATTGCCGAGATTATCAAAAAAGAC
The DNA here is from genome assembly GCA_001817425.1 of Candidatus Buchananbacteria bacterium RIFCSPHIGHO2_02_FULL_39_17. Lineage (GTDB taxonomy): Bacteria > Patescibacteriota > Patescibacteriia > Buchananbacterales > UBA6539 > HO2-39-17. The sequence goes on from MHII01000024.1 coordinate 48,583, forward strand.
CGGGAAAAGAAAAAAATCAAAAAATAATTAAAATAATTTAATAGAGAAGCTGAATAAAGATATCTTTTTTGCAATAGTTTAATTTTTGCTAAATTAAGCTATTTTTTTATTTATTTTGATATCTCTTGACACCTAATGATACTTAAAGATATAATGTTAATATTAAAATTCCTTAATTATTTGCTAATTTTGTTAAATATATAGGCCTATGGAACAAGAAATTAAGCCAAATAGTGTTTATACCACGACCGAGGCTCAACAATTGCTTAAAGTCAGCAGCAGCACGATTAAGCGGCTTTTAAAAAAGGGGTTAATCAGGGCGAATAAGGTCGGGCACCAATATCGGATTTTGGGTAAAGAGATTTTACGGCTAGTTTCGCCTGACGTTGAGCAAAAGGCGGTGAAGTCTTATTTGAGAATGAAAGAAAAAATTATTGATAAAATTAATCAGTGGTAACACTCCCAATCTATGGATCTTGCCAATAATCGACTTTTTAAGATTGCCTATATTACCCACAAAGCTTTTTTTGGCTACAGGTGGCAAATTATTTTATTAACCTTTCTAGGCTTGATTGGCGCCAGTCTTGAAGGTATTGGCGTTAATGCGTTAATTCCATTATTTTCCTTTGCTTTAGATAATAATCAGGTCAGTAATAATTTAATTTCTCAATTAACGAAAAATTTTTTTGATTTTTTGCACTTGGGATTTAATATCAATTTTTTATTATTTTTTATTATCGTTCTTTTTATTTTAAAAGCTTTAATTACTCTATTAATCGCTTTTATCAAAATAAATATTACTTCTGATTATGAAGAAAAAACTAGAAGTCGGCTTTTTACTAAGATTTTAAATTCCGCTTGGACTCATCTTCTAAAACAAAAATCAGGGCATTTGGAAACTATTTTAATGATTGACGTGCCGGCTGGTTCAAGTTTACTTGATCAGATTAGTAGTGTCATTATTGTTTTAGGTAATTTATTTATTTATATCATTGTTGCTTTAAATATTTCTTTACCCATTACTTCAGTTACCATAATTTTGGGTGCGATTTTGTTTTTGACCATTAAGCCAATCATCTATAAAACAAAACAAATCGCCTATGATCGAACCCAAGTCAATAAGGCAATTGGTCATCATGTTAGTGAGAATTTGAGTGGTATTAAAGTCGTTAAGGTTTTGGCAGTTGAGACGGGGATTATTGATAAGGCTAATAATTATTTTAGTAAATTAAAAAAGTTATGGGTGAAAAGTCTGATATTAAAGACTTTGAGCGCGGTTTTTATCGAACCCCTAAGTCTAATTTTTATTTGTTTAGTTTTTATTTTTAATTATCGCTCGCCGGATTTCAACTTAGCAGTCTTAATCGCTATTGTTTATTTAATCAACCGAATTTTTATTTATTTTCAGCAGTTGCAGCGGAATTTACAGACAATTTTAGATTTATTGCCTCATTTACAAAGTATTATTAAATATGAAGGACAGGCAGTTGATAATTTTGAACAAAGCGGCGGCCGTAAAAAATTTGAATTTAGCAAAGATATAAAATTTGAAAATGTTAATTTTGCTTATATTGAAAACAAGCCAACTTTGAGCGGCATTAATTTTCAAATTAATAAAGGTGAAATGGTTGGTTTAATTGGGCCTTCAGGTTCAGGCAAAACCACTTTAGTGGATTTAATTTTACGTCTTTTTAAGCCGTCAGCGGGAAAAATTTATTTAGACGGAGTTGATATTGCTGAAATTGATTTAAAGGAGTGGCGGGAAAATGTCGGTTATGTTTCCCAAGAATTATTTTTGATTAATGATACCGTTGCCAATAATATCAGATTCTATAATCAAACATTATCTGAACAAGATATTATTGAGGCAGCAAAACTGGCAAATATTTATGATTTCATCCAAACTTTGCCTAACAAATTTGAGACAGTAATTGGTGAACGCGGAATTTTAATTTCTGCCGGCCAGCGGCAAAGAATTGTCATTGCCCGGATTTTAGCCCGAAAACCGAAATTATTGATTTTGGATGAAGCGACTTCAGCCCTTGATAACAAATCAGAAGCGAAAATCCAGCAGGTGATTAAAAATTTGAAAGGCAAAATTACGGTTTTAGTTATTGCTCATCGGTTGTCCACGATTATGGACGCGGACAAATTATTGGTTTTGGATAATGGAAAAATTATTGAGCAAGGCGTGCCTGATAATCTTTTGAAAGATAAAAACACTTATTTTTACAAAGTTTACAATATTACCGCTTAAATCCAATGTCAGAAAAAATTATTTTTAAAAAAGACGATGAAAATTTTTTTTGGCATTATTGGGAACAGTTAGTGATTGAGAGCAAAGCGAGCATTCGCTATTTCCCCGAAACTTTAAAAAGCTGGTATTTAATTTCTCAAGACAAATCGTTATACTTTGCCGATTTCAGCTTTGTTTACTTGGTTAATGATCAAATAAAGGCCGGTGTATTTCTGCCCTTAGAAAAAAAAGGTAATGATATTTTTGGCACGATTATGGACGATTATATTGATGCGCCAATTTTTCTGGACCAGTCAGTTGAAAAAAATGTTTTTTTAAAAATTAATGAACTGGCTAAAGAAAATCAGGTTAAAAAAATAATGTTTTTAGTTGATCCTTTGGTTTTTCAGTCACATTACAATTATTTGCAAAAATATCATTATTTGGACACTTCAATTTTAAGTTATGTCATTGATTTAACCAAAGATGATTTGCTGGCCGCTTGTCGGCGAGGCCACAAAAGTGATATTAAAAATATCTTAAAGAATAAAGATTTTAATATTTTCTACATTGATAAAAACAACGCCAATTACAATATTCACGAGGAATATCGTTTATTACATCATAAATGTTCCGGTCGCGTGACTCGGCCAAAGCAGACTTTTGATTTACAATTTGAAAAATTGAAAAAAGGTTATGCCGTTTTGTTTGGTTTAAACCATCAGGGGAAAAATGTCGCTTTTTCCTATTTTGATTTCTTTAAAGAAAAAGCGGCTTATGCTTCGGCGGCTGATGACCCAGATTACAATAATTTGTCGCTTTATCACCCATTAATTTTCTCTGCTATGGAATATTTGAAAAAATTTGGTTGTCGCTATCTCGACGTTGAACCGCCTTGTAGTCCATCAGCTCAATATGATTATTACCCAACTCAAAAAGAATTAAATATTGCTTTGTTTAAGCGGGGTTTTGGTGGATTTTTTGTCCAGAATTTCCGGGGCATAAAATATTTTGACCAAAAAATTTTTGAGCAAGATACTAGTAATTTCATGAAACAATATGAACCCCATTAGAAATTTAACAAAACACTTATTTTTATTTAGAAATGTTTAACTGGTTATTTACTTTTTAATTAAAATTAAAAAGATTTTATAAATTTCTAACGGGGTGAAATTAACCAAAACGTTTAATCTTATGGAAAATATTTGGAAAAACTGGCCGGAATTTAATCAAATTATTAAGGATAAAAAAGTCGTATTTTTCGGCGTGGCTGATGATTGGTTTAAAAAGACTTTTCAGTATTCAAATCCAAATTTGGTTTATATTGTTGACAATAATCCGACGCGCAAAAGCAAAAAATATTTTGTTAATGAAGTTAATGGCGAATTAGACGTTAAATCACCTGAAGTTTTAAAAAATAAAGAAAAAGATATTTATATTGTTATTACCACCGGTGCTTATCTTTCGGTGATTCCTCAATTGGAATCTTTTGGTTTAGTGGCGGGCCGAGATTTTTGCTGCACCCCGGCTTTGAATAACTTAAAAATTATTGCTGATTTTGATAATTGTCAGACAAAATTACTAATTTGTTCTTCAGAACACCCGATTTATTCTGAGCTAGATAAAGAGCAGGATAAAAACAGCGGCGGTGGGTTGTATATTTATGATTTAAAAAAACGAGAGGCAAAAAAAGTTTTGGCTGGCAGTTTTCATCAAATCATTGACTTGGGTGATAAGTATCTAATTTTAGATGAAAAACGCGGCGGCCTAGAAGTGACAAAAGATTTTCAAATCACCAAGGAATTCGGTTTTGAAATGGATTCGTTTTCCCACGGCTTAACTTATTGCCCGAAAAGAAAATTAATTTTTATCGCTAAAGCTGGATTAGACAAGGTTTCGGTTTACCGTTTAGCTGGTTATGAACATGTCACTGATATTATACTCTCGGAAAAATCACGGCGCTATCAAAAAGACACTCATCATGTTAATGACATTTGGGTGCAAGGCGACTATTTATACGCTTCCATGTTTTCTCATTCCGGCAATTGGCCAAACGGCGTTTACGACGGCGGGGTATTGGAAGTTGATTTAGAAAATTATGAAAACCGAAAAATTTTAATCAGTAACGCTTGGATGCCGCACAGCGTTTGTTTTATTGACAATGAACTTCATTATTTGGACAGTATGAACAGTATTTTGTATCGCGGGAGCAAAAAGATTTTGGGCGAATTTTCCGGATTTTTACGCGGCTTGGCTTATGACGGCCGATTTTACTTTATTGGCCAAAGTGAAAGCCGCTATTTTGACCGCTTGGCCGGCATCAAAAATTATATTTCCCTTTCTGGCGGATTTTATATGTTTGATCCAATTTCTAAAGCCGGACGGTTTTATAGTGTGCCCACAAGACAAATTAGAAATTTAATGATTTATCAATCGTAATTTTATGTTGAATTTAGAAAACAAAATTATTTTGATTACCGGGGGGACGGGTTCGTTTGGTAAAAATTTTGTTCGTTATTTGCTTGAAAAAACTGGGGCAAAAAAAATCATTGTTTTTAGCCGTGACGAATTAAAGCAATCGCAGATGGCGCATGAATTTGATGATGAAAGATTGCGTTTTTTCTTAGGCGACGTGCGAGACTTGTCGCGACTGCAGCGGGCTTTTTCCGGCGTGGATATTGTCATTCACGCCGCGGCTTTAAAGCAAGTGCCGATTTTGGAGTATAACCCGTTTGAAGCGGTTAAAACTAATATTTTAGGCAGTCAAAACGTGATTGAAGCAGGGATTGACGAAAAAGTTCAAAAAGTTCTTTTGATTTCCACGGATAAAGCGGTTCAGCCGATTAATCTTTATGGCTCAACCAAGCTTTGTGCGGAAAAATTATTTATTGCCGGCAATTCCTATGCGGCGGGTCAGACCAAATTTAGCGCGGTGCGTTACGGCAATGTTTTAGGCAGTCGCGGCAGTATTGTTGAATCATTGTTAAATCATAATGGCAAAGATGAAGTAAAAATTACTGATGAAGTAATGACACGTTTTTGGATTACACTTCCGCAAAGTTTTGAATTAGTGATGTTTGCCTTAGAGCAAATGGCCGGTGGAGAAATTTTTGTGCCCAAAATTCCCTCAATGAAATTAGTTGATTTATTTGACGCAGTGGTGCCCCAATACAAAAGAAAAGTTATTGGTATTCGGCCGGGCGAAAAAATGCATGAAACTTTATTAACCGAAGACGAATCGCGCCATGCTTATGAATTAGAAAAATATTATGTGGTTATTCCGGAATTTGAGCTTGGCCAAGTTTTGCAGGAAAAATATAAAAATTTGGGAAAAATTTTACCGCCGCGTTTTCGCTACACCAGCGATACAAATTCTGAATGGCTTACCAAAGGTCAGCTTAATTTATTAATTAATCCGCCTAACTTTTCTAACGAAAAGTTAGGCGGACAAGTGGTAATAAATAATAGAATTATTAAGGAGTAATTTATAACTGATTAATTATTAGAATATTATGGCTTATCGTTTTTGTTCAATTTGCGGCAGTAAATTAAAAAATCGAAAAGACGGGAACTTAGGCTGTGTCAGATGTGATTTTGTTAATTACCGAAATCCGCGGCCAACCGCTACTGGTTTAGTCTTATATAAAAATAAATTACTTTTAACTAAGCGGGCTAGTAATCCATTTAAAGGCTGGTGGGATTTTCCCGGCGGATTTGTCGATCAAAGGGAAACCGCTGAAAAAGCTTTAATCCGCGAGTTAAAAGAAGAAACCGGCTTAAAAATAAAAATCAAAAAATTTTTTGGCACTTACAATGGGACTTATCCGTCAAAATTTGATCCTTTTTCCACCTTGAATCTAGTTTTTGTCGCGGAAAGTAGTCAGAAAAAATTAGAAGCCAATGATGACGTTTCGGCGAGCGAGTGGTTTGCCAAAAAAGATTTTCCGAAAAAAATCGCCTTTGACTCAAACCAAAAGATTATTAAAGATTTTTTAAAAATATGGAAATAAAAGATTTTAGTTATTATTTTGATTTAAGCGACTTTGCCCATAAAGATTTATTTGAGGGTTGCAAGTATATTTTTGATTTTATTAAAATTTTGCCGGATTACATTAAAAAAAATTTAAAGCCGCAAATTTTGGGCAAAGTGATGCCCGGGGCTTATGTCGGCGATAATGTTTATTTGGGGGAAGGCAGTGTGGTTCAGCCCGGCACTTGGATTATGGGTCCGGCGATTATCGGCAAAAATTGCGAAATTCGCCATGGCTGTTTTGTCGGCGCCAACACTTTGGCCGGTGATAATGTGATTTTGGGACATGCTTCGGAAATCGGAAACGCCGTTTTTCTAAACGGCAGTCGGGCGCCGCATTTCGCTTTTGTCGGCCATAGTATTTTGGGTAAAAACGTCAATTTAGGCGCGGGCACGAAATTGTCTAATTTAAAAGTGACTGGGAAAGAAATTGAAGTTGCGGGAATCAAAACTGGTTTAACTAAAATTGGAGCGATTATCGGCGATAATAGTTCACTTGGCTGCAATACCGTTACCCAGCCAGCCACTTTTATCGGGAAAAATGTTTACAGCTATCCGTTATCGCTTTTAAGCGGCTTTATTCAATCAAACACGATTGTTAAAGTCCGCCCCAATCAGGAAACTGCACCATTTGACCCTAATCGATAAAATATGATTCCTTACGGCCACCAAACTATTGATCAAAAAGATATTAATTCAGTTTTGGCGGTTTTGCAATCTGACTGGCTAACGCAAGGCCCAAAAGTTTTAGAATTTGAAAAAGCTTTAGCGAAATATTGCGGCGCCAAATATGCTGTTTCCGCTTGTAATGGCACGGCGGCGCTGCATTTAGCTTATTTAGCTGCGGGCTTAAAAAAAGGCGATGAAGTAATTACCACGCCCAACACCTTTGCGGCAACAACTAATATGCTTTTAGCCGTTGGCGCCAAGCCAGTTTTTACTGAAATTCGGCTTGACAGTTATAATTTGGATGAAAATCAGATTGAAAAATTAATTAATAAAAAAATTAAAGCGATTGTGCCGGTTCATTTTGCCGGCCAGCCGGCTGATTTGGCAAAAATAAAAAAGATTGCCAAAAAACATCGGTTGCTAGTGATTGAAGACGCTTGTCATGCCTTAGGCGCGAAATATCATGGCAATAAAATTGGCGATTGCCGATATTCTGATTTAGCGGTTTTCAGTTTTCATCCGGTAAAAACCATTACCACCGGCGAAGGCGGGGTGATTTTGACCAATAATAAAAAATTTTATGACCAATTAATTTTATTGCGCAATCATGGGATTTATAAAGATAAAAACGGAAAAAATGTAATGGTTGAACTTGGCTATAATTATCGGTTAAATGATTTGGCCTGCGCCCTAGGTATTTCGCAATTGAAAAAAATTAAACCAATTATTAGCAAAAAAAGACAAATTGCTCAGTGGTATAACGAAGAGCTTAAAAATGTTAAAGAGGTTATTTTACCAAAAGAATTAAAGGGCAATTATTCAAGCTGGCATCTTTATATTGTCAGAGTTGATAAAAAATATCGTGATTTGTTGGCAAAATATTTGAAACAAAAAGACATTGGCGTTAATTTTCATTATCCGGCAGTTTATTCGTATCCTTATTATCAAAAATTAGGTTTTGGCAAAAATAATTTAAAAAATTCTAAAATTTACCATCAGACGACTCTGACCTTGCCCTTGCCGCCGCAATTAATGAAAAGTCAAGTTAAATATATTAGTAATCAAATAAAATTTTTTTTTGGCTATGAAGTATAAAAACATTGAAAAAATTATTTTAATCGGCGGATCTTTTCTGCTAGCCGAATTAATTAAAAAAACCAAAGGTAAAATTGGTTTGCCTCTAGTGATTTTTACTAACCCCCGTTATTTAAATGAAGATTTTGACGGTTTAACCCTGAAAAGTATTTTAAATAAATATAAAATTAAATACTATCTAATTTCTGATATCAATAATGATAAAAATTTAGCAAAAGAAATTACAAAAAATTCTTTAGCCATTGCTATGGGCTCTTGGTTTTTTGAGAAAAAAACGGTTAAGAAATTTTCCAAAAATCATTTGCTTGATTTTATGAGTATTGATCTTCCGCGCTATCGGGGCGGGGCGCATCACAGTTGGCGGATCATGCACCAAAATTATCAAAGTTCAATTAACCTGCAAATTATTAAAGGCGGACAAGAGACTTTTCAAAAAGGCGAAGTTATTAAAAGACAGGAATTTATTTTTTCTAATAATCTAATTAAACCCGTTGATTTTTATAATTATTCTTTGAAAAAAGAAATTAATTTTTTTCTTGAATTTATTAATGATATTAAAAAAGCCAAAAATTTTGTTTTACAGCGTTTAGATGAAAATCAAAGTTCACATTATCCGTCTTTGTTCACTAAATTACACGGTTTAATTGATTGGTCTTGGCAAGGAAAAGATATCTATCTTTTTATCAACGCTTTTGATGACCCTTATTCGGGCGCGAACGCTTATTGGCAAGGACAAAAAATTTATTTAAGTGATTGTCAATTATTACCCCAGCCAGAAGCATATCATCCATTTACTTCAGGATTGGTTGTTCGGCAAAATAAAAATGGCATTTTTGTCGCCACCATTGGAAATCTTTTACAAATAAAAAAAGTCTTGGATGAAAAAGGAAGAGAAATATTTAAAAAAATTAAAGCGGGCGATCGATTTTACGCACCGCCCACAGAGCTTTTAAAATCCCGGATTTTGAAAGTCAGTTACGATAATAATGGTTTAAAAATACACAATAAGGATTTAAAATATGAGTTCAATGTATGAAATTTTAAAAAAAATTAATGGTTTGCCCGTGGCGCCGGTTTCACTCGGTACTGATCAACAAAACGAAATTTTACGTCAAGAATTGCCGTTTAAGGTTTTAGAATATGAATCTGGCCGCGAACATAATGGCTGGATCGTGCCGGATGACTGGCAGGTGATTAAAGCCGAAATTAAAAAAGACGGTAAATTAATTTATGACGGCAAGGTTAATCCTTTGGGAGTGATTGGCTACTCAACGAGTTTTAATGGCAAAGTTGATTTAACTGAATTAAAAAAACATCTGTTTTATTTTGAAAATTCGCCAGATGATTTGGTTTACCATTGTGATTTTTATTACAAACCGCATCAAAGAACTTGGGGATTTTCTGTGCCTTACAATTTATATAAAGATTTAAGTGAAGGAGAATACGAAATTAGTTTGGAAACCAAAAATACCAAAGGGAAAATGAAAGCTTTGGAATATACCCATCAAGGCGAATCAGAAAAAACCATTATTTTTAATGCTCATAATTGCCATGCCGCTCAATTAAACGACGGGCCGGCTGGTTATGTGGTTTTTATGGAAGCGATGAAGCGGTTAAAAGAAAGAAAAACTAAGTACACTTATCGTTTAGTGATTGCCCCGGAACATTTAGGCACGGTTTTTTACTTGATTGATTTAAAGCCCAAAGAAATTAAGAATTTTAAATTGGGAATATTTTTGGAAATGGTGGGGCATAATAATCCGATTTTTTCACTCCAAGAAAGTTTTAACGGTAGAAGTTTAATTGATCGGATTGCGCATCATGTTTTGAAATTTAAAAGTCAGGGTTACTGGAGTGCGCCTTATCGAAAAATTATCGGCAATGATGAAAGCGTTTGGGAAGCCGCTGGGTATGAAATACCAATGATTTCGCTTTCGCGCTGTCAATCAGTTGATTTCACTTATCCTCAATATCATCTAAGCAGTGATAATATTGATATTATCAATCAAGATAAATTAGAAGAAACCGTTGGAATGATTATGGCAATGATTGACATTTTAGAAAAAGATTGTTTTTTAAAGCGTAAATTTACCGGCTTAGTCGCTTTAAGCAATCCCAAATATGATTTATACATTGTGCCGGGAACAGACCCCTCAATGAAAAACGATGATCTCAAAAAAAATAATGATTCTTGGTATGAGTTAATGGATCGTCTGCCGCGTGAGTGTAATGATTCAATAACTATTTTTGACTTGGCGGAAAAATATCATTTACCTTTTGATCAGGTTTATGATTATCTCAAAAAATTTCAGGAAAAAGGTTTAATTGAATTTATAGAGAAGGATATTATATGAATGATCAATTTTTTAGTCAAAGAATTTATTTAAGGCCGCTGACTTTGAACGACGTCAGCCAGAAATATTGTGATTGGTTAAATGATCCACAGGTCAATCAATTTTTGGAAACTCGGCAAACCACTCTTAATCAATTGAAAAAATATGTTTCCGATCAAATTGCTGACCCAAAATCATTTTTAATCGGCATTTTTGACAAAGAAAATAATAATCATATCGGCAACGTCAAGTTTTATCTATTAGATGAGGCTAAAAAACGAGCGGATTTCGGCATTATTATTGGGGATAAAAATTATTGGCAAGCCGGGTTTGGCACCGAAGCGACGAAATTGGCGATTGATTATGGCTTTAAAATTTTGGGTTTTAACGAAATTGAACTTGGCGTTTTGGCGGAAAATATCCGCGGCCAAAAAGCTTTTAGCAAGGCCGGTTTTAAACCAATTACCGTGAAAAAAAATTATGCTAACCATAACGGAATATGGCATGACGCCATTTTAATGGAAATAAAAAAATATATCCGGTAGTGAAATTTTGATAAGCCGCCTTCGGCGGCAAGATTACCGGGAAATATTTATCAAATAATTTTAATCAGGTTAATTAATAATTTTGCTTTGATTTAATCTAAAATCAAAATTCTACTAACGGATATGAATAATGATTATCAAAATTGGCAAGGCGGATTTCCAAATCTAAAGCGGTGCAGCCGCTGCATTATGCCGGAAACTTGGGAGTCAATTAATTTTGATGAAAATGGGGTTTGCAATATTTGCCGCAATTCGGAAATCAAACAAAAAATTGATTGGCAAAAAAAACGCCAAGAGTTTGTTGAATTAATCACCCAGTATAAAGGCAAGGGGCTTTATGACTGCATTGTGCCTTACAGCGGCGGCAAAGACAGCACTTTTACTTTATATTCTTTAGTCAAAGATTTTGGTTTAAAGCCGTTAGTCGTGAGTTTTGACCATTGGTATTATCGGCCGAAGATTTTAGCCAACCGCGTTTCCACCCAAAAGATTTTAGGCGTTGATTGCCTAACTTTTCGGACCGATTGGCAAGTGGTTAAAAAATTAATGCGCGAGTCCCTTGAGCGCAAAGGCGATTTTCATTGGCATGCTCACACCGGTTGTTTTGCTTTGCCGATGCAAATGGCGGTTCGTTTCGAAGTGCCGTTAGTGATTTGGGGTGAGCCCAGTTCAGAATATACCGCTTATTATGCTTATGACGACAATGAAGAAATTGACGAGCGCCATTTCAATCGTTTGGTCAATTTAGGCATTAACGCCGAAGATATGGTCGGCATGATTAAAGGCGTGACCATGCGTGATTTAGAACCATACCGTTATCCGAGCTTGAAAGAATTAAAAGAGATTGGCTGTCGTTCGGTTTGTTTGGGCAGTTATATCCCTTGGGATGTCAGAACCCAAGCGCAAATTATTCATGATCAAATTGGCTGGCAGGGCGATGCCGTGGAAAATATTCCGCCGCAGTATTGGTGGGAAAAAGTTGAGGATTTATTTCAGGGCACAGATGATTATTTGAAATTTATCAAGCGCGGCTTAGGTCGGACGTGTCACTTGACCAGCATTGACATCAGAAATGGCCGAATGACGCGGGAAGAAGCCATTGAATTGACTAAACGTTATGACGGTCTACGGCCGGCGAGTTTGGATGTTTTTTTGGATTATTTGGGAATGACAGAAAAAGAATTTAATCAGATTGTTTTATCGCATCAGGTCGCCCCTTATCAGCATGATTTTTCCAAAACCGTGCGCGGCCCGGAACTTTGGGATCAAAAATTATGGGACAAGACAAAATGTTAGCAATAATTGATTACGATATGGGCAATCTTCGATCCGTGGCCAAAGCTTTTGAGCTTTTAGATACAAAAGTTTTAATTACTTATAATCAAAAAGAAATTTCAGAGGCAAGCCATTTGGTTTTGCCCGGCGTTGGCGCTTTTGCTGATGGTATGGCGAATTTAAAAAAATATGGTTTAATTGATTTTTTAGCCGATCAGGTTCTGGTTAAGAAAAAGCCGATTTTGGGGATTTGTCTTGGCTTGCAATTAATGGCTAAACAAAGCGAAGAATTTGGCATTCACCAGGGCTTGGGTTGGCTTGACGCGCAAGTTAAAGCCTTTGATCTGAAAAATTATGATTTAAAAGTGCCTCATGTTGGCTGGAATAATATTGAATTAGTTGGCCACTGCCCGATTTTTCTCGGCATCAAACAAAATTCCGCCTTTTATTTTGTTCATAGCTATCATTTTGTGCCCAATAATTTAGAAATAGTTTCAGCTAAGTGTAATTACGGCATTGATTTTGTTGCCGCGGTTTGGCAAAAAAATATTTTTGCCACCCAATTCCATCCGGAAAAAAGCCAGTTTTTGGGTTTAAAGATTTTAAAAAATTTTTTGGGCGTCAAAGGAGAAAAAAATGGTTAAAACCAGAATTATTCCCTGTTTGCTTTTAAAAAACGGTCGCTGCGTTAAAGGTGTTAATTTTACTAATCACCGCGATGTCGGCCATCCGGTGACTAATGCCAAAATTTACGAAGCCCAAGGCGCGGATGAATTAATTTTTTTAGATATTATTGCCAATAGCAAAGAAAGTTTAGTCTTGCTTGATATTGTCAGACAAACCGCGGATCAGTGTTTTATGCCTTTAACCGTGGGCGGCGGGATTAAAACTTTAAATGATATTTTTCAGCTTTTGCGCGCTGGGGCGGATAAAGTTTCTATTAATACGGCGGCCGTGCAAAACCCGGAATTTATCACCCAAGCGACCAAGAAATTCGGTAGTCAGTGTATTGTCGTTTCCATTGATTACAAAAAAAATCAAAATGGCAATTTGGAAGTTTTTATTCAAAGCGGAAATAGAGCCACTGGTCTTAAGCCGGTAGATTGGGCAAAAAAAGTCCAAACCCTTGGGGCTGGGGAAATTTTATTGACTAACATTGACCGCGAAGGCACGCGCACTGGCTATGATTTAGAAACTTTAAGAGCCGTTTCAGAACAGTTGAACATTCCAGTCATTGCCAATGGCGGCGTGGGCAGTATGGCAGATTTAAAAAGAGGAATTTTAGATGGCCACGCCCAAGCCGTGTCTTTAGCGAGTATTTTGCATTTTACTAATCAAAGCGTGATTAAGGCTCGAGATTATTTAGCCACGTCTGGTTTGGAAGTTCGTGTTGATGATTTAAACATTCAAGTCTCAAAATAGATATGCGCATATTAATTATTGGTTTTGGCTCAATTGGCCAACGCCATTATCAAAATTTAAAAAAAATTGGTTTTAGAAATGTTTGGGTTTTTGATGTTGACCAGAATAAAGTCAAAAGTCAAAAGTTAAAAGTCAAAATTATTGATGAAAAATCTTTAAAATGTTTTAATGTGGTTTTTGTTTGCGTGCCTAATTATTTGCATCTTAAATACGCATTGCTTGCCGCTAAAGCCGGCTGCCATTTATTTATTGAAAAGCCATTGAGTCACAATTTGGCTGGCGTTTCTAAATTAATTAAGACTTGCCAAAAAAATAAATTAATTACCATGGTTGGCTGTAATTTAAGATTTAATCCAGCGATTCAATTTATTAAAAAATATTTAGCCAGCAGTAAATTAGGCAGAGTTTATGCGATTCATCATGAATTTGGCTATTATTTGCCTTATTGGCGGCCGAAGCAGGATTACCGCAAAAATTACGCAGCCAAAAGAGCTTGGGGTGGAGGGATAATTTTAGATGATATTCACGAATTTGATTTATTGTTTTGGCTGAATAATTTTTCGGAAGTTAAAAAGGCAAAATTTATTTATGACAAAATCAGTAATTTACAGATTGAAACTGAAGATATCTGTATAGCGTCATTTCAATTTAAAAACGGGGTTATTAGTTCGGTTCGCTGCGATTATTTACAGCAAGTGCCATCGCGCAATTTAAAAGTGATCAGTGAAAAAGGCAATTTGGAATTTGATTTTAATTTAGGTGAGGTTTGGCTAAAAAATAAAAAAAATCAAAGATTATTTAGTCTGAAAAGAAAAAACGATAATCCTGATTATATTTCGGAAATTAAATATTTTTTGGCTTGCGTTAAAAATAAAAAACAGACTTTTAATAATCTAAATTTTGCCGCCAAAATTTTGGCCATATGTCTGAAAAGATGACAAAAAATCTTTGCATTATTCAGGCGCGGATGGGCTCAACTCGGCTGCCGGGTAAGGTTTTGCTTGAAGTTGACGGTGTGCCTTTATTGGAATATTTAATTAAGCGTGTTAAATTGGCAAAAAAAATTGATAAAATTGTCGTGGCAACCGGTAGTAATCAAGAAAATGATCCGATTGAAAAATTATGCCTTAAGTTAAAAATTGATTGTTTTCGGGGTTCGGAAAAAGATGTTTTGGATCGGTATTATCAATGCCTGAAAAATTATCCGGAGTATCAAAATATTGTTCGGGTCACCGGCGATTGTCCGCTCATTGATCCAAAAGTGATTGATCAAGTAATTGATTTATTTGAACAAGGAAATTATGACTATGCCAGCAATGTCGTGTCCCCGACATTTCCGGACGGCATGGATGTGGAAATATTTCGCCGAGAAGTTTTAGAAGAATCAGCGAAGAAAGCAACTACTGATTTTGAGCGTGAACATGTCAACGAATATCTGCTTGGCAGCGATAAATTTACCAAAGGCAATTTAAAGGCTGAAAATAATTATTCAAAATACCATTTAACGGTTGATAATGAAGAGGATTATTTGGTCGTAAAATTTTTAGCCCAAAATTCTAAGATTGATGCTAGCTATTTAAATTATGTTGAATTACTAGAGGAAAATCCGGAAATTAAAAAATTAAATGCTCATATTAATAGAAACGAATATGCTTTCAAAAATAAAAAATAGTTAAATAAGATATGAAAAATAAATTCAAAAAATCCAATCAATTATTCAAAAAAGTCAAAGAAATGATTCCCTTGGCGTCACAGACTTTCTCCAAAAGTTATTTGATATATGTCAAAGGTTTTGCGCCATTATTTTTGACTCATGGCCAAGGCAGCCGGGTTTGGGATGTTGATGGGCATCAATATATTGATTTTGTTAATGGTCTTTTGCCGATAGTTTTGGGCTATCAATACCCGGCCGTGGATGAAGCAATTAAACGCCAATTAAAAAAAGGCATTACTTTTTCTATGGCTTCGGTTTTGGAATACGAATTAGCCCGGCTCTTAATTAAACACATTCCTTGTGCCGAAATGGTCAGGTTTGGTAAAAATGGTTCTGATGTGACGGCTGGGGCTGTTCGCATCGCCCGGGCAGTGACCGGCCGCGAGCACGTCGCGGTTTGCGGCTACCATGGTTGGCAGGATTGGTATATCGGTTCAACCACCAGAAATTTGGGTGTACCGAAAAGCACTCAAGTTTTAACTCACCGCTTTAATTACAATGATTTAAATTCATTGAAAAAAATATTTAAAAATTATCCGAGAAAAGTCGCGGCAGTGATTTTAGAGCCAATGAATTTTGAAGAGCCCAAAGATAATTTTTTGCGAAAAGTCAAAGAGTTAACTCACAAAAACGGGGCATTACTAATTTTTGATGAAGTCGTGACTGGTTTTCGTTTTCACTTGGGCGGGGCGCAAAAACTTTTTGGCGTCACGCCAGACTTGGCTTGTTTTGGCAAAGCCATGGCCAATGGCATGCCGATTTCGGCCTTGGTTGGCAAAAAAATTTACATGAAAAAAGTGACAGATATTTTCTTTTCTTTTACCAATGGCGGCGAAGCGCTGTCAATAGCGGCGGCCATTGCCACGATTAAAGAATTAGAGAGTAAAAAAGTCTTGGATTACTTATGGCGATTAGGCGCTTATCTTTCGGAGAAAACCAATTTATTGATTATTAAAAATAATCTGCAAGAGGTTTTGACTTTAGCCGGCAAGCCGTGCTGGTCGGTTTTTATTTTCAAAAAAACTAAAAAATATTCAGTTGAAGAAATTGAAAGTTATTTGCAGCAAGAATTAATTCAAGCCGGTTTTTTGTGGCATGGTCAGCACAATTTAAGTTTTAGCCACACCAAAAGTGAAATTGATAAATT
The DNA here is from genome assembly GCA_001817425.1 of Candidatus Buchananbacteria bacterium RIFCSPHIGHO2_02_FULL_39_17. GTDB lineage: Bacteria > Patescibacteriota > Patescibacteriia > Buchananbacterales > UBA6539 > HO2-39-17. The sequence continues at coordinate 65,049 of MHII01000024.1, forward strand.
AATCGCGGTTTACGGAAAAATTTTTCCGAAACTGCGTCAATTAATTGACAGCGGCAAATTGAGAAATAATTTAAAAGGCAAGCCAATTAGTCATATTTTTAAAGTGCGATGAAAAAAATTATCGTGATTTTAGGCGGCGGGTTAAAAAAAGAGAAAAATGGCCTTTGGCGGACGACGAAATTTACCGAAGGTGATACTTTCGGCGTTAGCGGCGATTACATCAGAATTTACGCGGCTTATTATTTAGTGAGACAATTAAAAGATTATTTGATTATTGCCGTTGGCGGCAAGGGTCAATTAAAAAAAATCAAAGGCGCGCCAGCCGTGGCTCAAGTTTTGAAAAAAGAATTAATCGCTTTAGGCCTGCCAAAAAATAAAATTTTAACGGAAACCAAATCAGGCAAAACCTCAAGTCAACTTTGGGAATTAGCTAAAATTTTAAAACAAAAAAAGATTAAAGAAATTACGCTGATTTCTAATGGCTATCACTTGCCGCGGATTAAAACGATGATTAAATATTTGCCAAAATTAAACCAGTTTTATCAAAAAATCAAAATAAAATTCGTGGCAGCAGAAAAGGTGATTTTGGCCGCGGATAAAAGAAAATGGCAGTCAGTCATTAAAACTGCCTATCAAAGTCAAGCTTTAAAAGACCGTATTAAATTGGAAAAACAAGGAATTAAAGATTTAACAATGGGAAGATATAAATTTAATTAAATTTTATGATAATTAAAATCGGCAAAAAAATTATTGGCAAAAATTATCCGGTTTTTATCGTGGCCGAATTAGGCATTAATCATAACGGCCGTGTTGCTTTGGCTAAAAAAATGATGTTGGCGGCAAAAAAAGCCGGCGCTGATGCTTGCAAACTTCAGTCGTTTGTCACCAAAGATTTTGTCGGCGATCAGAAATTAAAATACACTTATATCAGTCAAGGCAAAAAAATCACGGAAAGCCAGTATCAGATGTTTAAACGTTATGAATTATCCCAAAAAATTCAAAAAGAATTATTTAATTATGCTAAGAAAATCGGAATCATTTTATTTTCCACGCCACAAGATAATGATTTTAAAATGGTTGATTTCCTTTGTTCGAAAACCATTAACATGCCGTCGATTAAGGTTGGATCTGATGATTTAACCAACTTAGCCATGCTTACTTATTACGCCAAAAAGAAAAAGCCGTTGATTATTTCCACCGGCATGGCGGATTTAGGTGAAATTAAAGATGCAGTTGAAGCGATTCAAAAGTATAATAAAAAATTGGCGATTTTAAAATGCACTTCGCTTTATCCGACCCCAGCCAGAGAAGCGAATTTAAATCAAATTTTAACTTTAAAGAAAATGTTTCCGCAGTTGATTATTGGTTATTCGGACCATACCATTGGCAGTCTGGCGGCAGTGATGGCTACAGCTTTAGGCGCCAAAATGATTGAAAAGCATTTTACTTTAAATAAAAATCTGCCGGGACCAGATCATCGGTTTTCGGCTGATCCCAAAGAACTTTCTGACTTAGTTAAAAATGTCAGAGCCGCGGAACTAATGCTGGGTAAAAAGGAATTTATTTTATCAGCCGAGGAATTAAAAATGAAAAAAATCGCCCGGCGCAGTGTTATTGCCGACAGGGATATTAAAAAAGGCCAGAAAATCAAAACTTCCGATTTAGTGGTTAAGCGGCCGGGGACAGGTTTGCCGCCAAAATATTTATCAAAAATTGTTGGTAAAATTGCTAAACGAAATATTGAATCCGGTAAAATTATTAATTTAAAAGATTTTTAACAATATGGAACAAAAAAATGAAATATCCGAATTAATTAAAATGCCAAAAAACCAATTTCATCCTTTGGTTTATATCGGCGGTGAGCCAGAAATTGGAAAAAATGTTTACATTGGTCTTTTATCGGAAGTAAACGCTAAGGGGGCAAAAGTTAAAATCGGCGATAATTGCGATATTGCTTCTTTTGTCAGCATTAATGTGGCGGATTCGCATAAAAAAACACTTGGCTTGGCTAAAGATATTGAACGAAAAGACATTACTTTGGAAAACGATGTTTTTGTCGGCTCGCACTGTTTTATTGGCGGCGGCGTTTATCTTGGCCATCACAGTGTCGTTGCCGCTGGAACGATTTTAACTAAGTCTTGCCAAATTCCACCTTATTCATTGGTTGTTGGTAATCCAGCGGTGATTAAAGAAGGCTATTACCAAGATAAAATTGATAAATATAAATAAAAAATATATGGCTAAATTAAAGAAATTTCATAAGTTGAGATACGTTTATAGCGACGTTGTCTCATTAGTTAATACTTATTGTAAAAAGGGGAAAGTATTAGAGATCGGTTGTGGCACAGGAAACAATTTAGTATTTTTTGCTGAAAATGGTTGGGACACTTACGGTATTGATATTAATAAAAAAGCAATTGGCTATGCCCATAAACTGCTTAAAAGTAAAAATCTTAAAGCCAAGATTACAATAGGTAATGTTGAAGAATTACCTTATAAAAACAGAGAGTTTGATTTAGTGTTAGATAGGGCCTGTCTACAACATAATAGGATTAATTCAATAAAAAAAATTATTAAAGAAGTAGAAAGGGTTTTAGTTAGGGGGGGGGGTATTCATAATTGTGAATTTTAGATCTATAAAAGATTTCTCGGCCAAGAATTTTAAGAAAGATAGAACATTTAAAATATATGATTATGTCCATTACACTACCGCAAAAGAACTAAAATCACTATTAGCAAAGTTTAAGATAATCTATATGGAGCATTTAAAAACCGAAGTATTAATTCCTAAAAAATTTAATAAAGGAACATATATTTTAGTAGCTAAAAAATTATTATCATGATTTTTCATAATCAGCCGACAATTAGCAAAGACGAATTAAAGGCGGTAAAACAGGTTTTAGAATCCTATTGGATTGCCCAAGGAAAACAAGTGGAACTTTTTGAAACAGAATTGAGCCGTTATTTGGGCAGCAAAAACAATCAAGCCGTAGCGGTTGCCAGTGGTACAGCGGCTTTATATTTGGTTTTAATTGGTTTGGGTATTAAAGCCGACGATGAAATTATTGTTCCCACTTACACTTGTTCGGCGCTTTTAAATGCCATTTTTTTAGCCCGGGCTACGCCAATTTTAGTTGACATAAATGAGAATGATTTGAATTTAGATTTTGAAAAAACAAAAAATAAAATTTCTAAAAAAACTAAAGCGATAATTATCACTCACACCTTTGGCCAGCCGGCGGATCTAAAAAAGTTTTTAACTTTAAAAATTCCGATTATTGAAGATTGCGCCGTGGCTTTGGGCTCAAAGTATAACGGCAGACCGGTTGGCGTTTTTGGGGCAGCGGCAATTTTTTCTTTTTATGCTTCAAAAGTCATTACTGCCGGTTATGGCGGCATGATTTTTTCCAAAAATAAAAAGCTGATTGCCAAAATCAGAGATTACCGCGAATTTGACAATCGCAAGATTTATTATCCCAGATTTAATTTTCAAATGTCTGATTTGGCCGCGGCGATTGGCCGAGCCCAGCTTAAGAAACTGTCAAAATTTTTAGCCAAACGACAAGCGATTGCCAAAATTTATCGCCATTCAATTTCCGCTGATTTAATCTGGCCCAAAAATTTGGCCGGCAGAAAATCAAATTGCTATCGGTTGTTATTAAAATGCCCCTCCCCGCGAATAATCAAAAAACAATTCTTGAAATTCGGCATTAGAACCATTTTGCCGATTGAAACCTATGAATTGCTGCACCGCTATTTAAAACAAAAACCAAGTAATTTTCCAATTAGTGAAAAAATCGCCAAAACCATGATTTCTTTGCCGATTTACCCGAATTTAGAAGATAAAGAAGTCAAAAAAATTATTAATCAATTAAATAAAATTTTATGATTGCCAGTATTCATCAACCCGCATATCTGCCCTGGCTTGGCTATTTTCATAAAATTATGTTGTCTGATGTTTTTGTTTTTTTTGATACCACCCAATTTGAAAAAAACAGTTTTATTAACCGCAATAAAATCAAAACGTCAAATGGCGGTCAATGGCTAACCGTCCCAGTTAATTTAAAAGACCATTTTGGCAAAGAAATCAGAGAAATAAAAATTGCCGACCAAAATTGGCAAAAAAATCATTGGCAAGCGATTGAGTTAAATTATAAAAAAGCCCAATATTGGCCAAATTATTCTGATAAATTAAAAAAAATTTACGAAAATAAATACGATAATATTTCGGATTTGTGTTATGATCAGCTGATTTTATTTTTAGATTTTTTGGAAGCCAAAACCAAAGTGGTCAAAACAAGCGAATTAAGAAATTATCAAAGCAAAAAGTTAGATATTGTGCTTGAGATTCTTAAAGACGTGAAAGCGGAGATTTATGTTTCCGGGGTATTGGGACGAGGCTACGTTGATGCTAATCGCTTTAAACAGGAAAATATTAAATTATATTTTCAGGATTATCATCACCCGACTTATCAGCAATTATGGGGAGACTTCGCGCCATATATGAGTGTTATTGATTTATTGTTTAATGAAGGATCAAATAGCCAAGGGATAATTTTTAAAAATAACATTTCCAAAGGGGATTTATTAACTAAACCAGAATTATATGAATAAAATTTTAATCATTGGCGCTCATCCGGATGATGAAATTTTGGGCGTGGGCGGGACAATTTTAAAACATGTTAAAGCCGGCGATCAGGTTAAGATTTTAATTTTAGGCGATGGTGAAACTGCTAGAGAAACCGGAGATATTGCCAAAAGGCAAAATCAAGCTCAAACGGCGGCCATGGCTTTAGGCGTTAAAGATTTAATATTAGAAAAATTACCGGATAATCAATTTGACTCAATGCCTTTGCTTGAGGTTGTCAAAAAAATTGAAAAAGTTATTAGCGAATTTAAGCCAGAAATCGTCTATACTCATCACGGTAATGATTTAAACATTGACCACCAGCTGACTTTTCAGGCAGTGATCACCGCTTGCCGGCCCCAGCCGGAATTTTGTGTCAAAAAGATTTTAACTTTTGAAACTTTGTCTTCCACTGAATGGCAGAATAAAACAAGTGACAAAATATTTTTGCCCAATGAATATCAAGACATTTCAGAATTTATTGATAAAAAAATTGAAATTTTAAAAAATTATCAAGATGAATTAAGGCTTTATCCGCATCCGCGATCAGCTGAAGGCATAAAAATTTTGGCGCAATATCGCGGTTTGGAAGTTGGCTTTAAATATGCCGAAGCCTTTTGTTTAATTAGAAATATTATCAATTAATCATGAATGAATCAAATTTAAAAAATAAAAGAATTCTTATTTTTCAGCAGCGGAATTGGGGGATTAATATTGGTCAGTATTTAGCAGAAAAGTTACAAATTGAGGGCTGCCATTTAGCCGCTTTGACGTTTAAACGCTCCACTCATGACTATATTTTAAATCAGACTGAAGTCAAATATGACTTAATTTTGTCTAATGATGATATTGTGGACAAACCAAAAGAATTTTTAGGCAATGACGACTATTCGCTTGAGGATATTTGTCAAGCTCTTAGCATTAACTCGGTTTGGCCGTTAGTCATGAGTCTGCGCAATCACATTCGGTCTTATGGCGATAAATATTATTACAGTTTTAGGCAAAATGTTTCTGATGAAGTTATTATTGAATACGTCAAAGCGGTTTATAAATGTGTTAGAAAAGTTTTTAGCGAATTTAAACCTGATTTGATTATTGCCCCAAATTTTGTTTCCTTTATGCATTTAATGTTTAATTTGTATGCCCAAAGCCAAGGCATAAAAATGCTAGCGGTGACTGATTGTAAAGTTGAAGATCGAAGAATTTTTACTTATAGTTATCGCGATGATCAAGGGCCGTTTATTGAACGGGTTGATCAATTAAATTCGGGTCAAATTAAGTCAGATAACATTGAATCAGCAAAAAAATTTATCAGCGAATTTCGCCAGAATTTCAAAAAGCCGCAGTCAATTCGGGAGCTTGAGGTAAAAAAAACTTTGGTTAAGAAAATCCGTCATTTGCTTTCACCATACTATCAAATTTTACGTTGGTATCTTAAACGACCGGTTAATTTGGTGGAAACTTTAAAAATTACCGCTGATTATCGGTCGCCTAGGATAATTTTGCGCGATCATTACAGCCATGACCGATACAAAAAATTTGCCGAAAGTTATAACTATTATCCTTTTGAAAAAATTCAAAAATTTGTTTATTTTCCTTTACAATTTCAGCCGGAAGCCAGTATTGACGTGGTGGCGCCATATTTTTCCAATCAGATTGAGACGGCCCGGCTTTTAGCCATGTCTTTGCCAGATGATTACACATTAGTCGTTAAAGAGCATCCGACCATGGTCGGATTGCGACCACCATCATATTTAGAGAAAATTGCTAGAACCGTTAATGTTAAATTAATTGATTATCGGATACCAAGCCAAGAGGTTTTGACTAAAGCTGATTTAATTATTAGCCCAAACAGTACAACTTTATTTGAAGCGGCTTTTCTAAAAAAGCCGGCAATTCAATTAGGGGATTTGGGCACGACTTTACTTTTACCCAATGTCTTTAAGCATACTGATTTAACAACCATTACGGGGAAAATTAAAGAATTATTAATTTTAGATTTAAATAACCAAGGTTATGAAAGAAAATTGGAAAATTATGTTAGTGCAGCTTATGACGTTGGTTTTGAAGTAGATTACCTTGGTTTATGGCAGCGGGGAGCAGGGGATAAAGAAAAATTGTGGCAGATTTATCGTCAGGAAATTAAAAGAGTATTTGAAAAATAATTTTTATGTCTAACTATAATTTAGATTATTTAAAACAATTAGAGGCGGAAAGCATTAATATTATTCGCGAAACCGCGGCGGAATTTAAAAATCCGGTGATGCTTTATTCCATCGGTAAAGATTCTTCGGTTTTGCTCCGTTTGGCGCAAAAAGTTTTTTATCCAGGCAAAATTCCTTTTTCTTTGCTTCACATTGATACTGGTTATAAATTCAAAGAAATGATTGAATTTCGTGATTATTACACCAAAAAAATCGGCGCCAAATTAATTGTTCATAAAAATACCGAGTCGGAAGCGGAAAAATTAGGTCCGGATCAGGCGCATACGGATTTATATATTTATTATAAAAAAACTAAGCCTTTATTAGAGGCAATTAAAATTAATAATTTTAACGCGGCAATCGGCGGGGCAAGACGGGAAGAAGAAAAATCCAGGGCCAAGGAAAGAATTTTTTCGGTGAGAACCGAAAGCGGGTCATGGGAGCCAAAAAATCAACGGCCCGAATTTTGGCATCTTTACAATTGCCGTTTAAATGAAGGCCAGACCATGCGGATTTTCCCCTTGTCCAACTGGACTGAAGCGGATATTTGGGCTTATATTTTAATGGAGAAAGTTGAAGTGGTGTCGCTTTATTTTGCTCAAAAAAGAAAATTGATAAAACGTCACGGTGTTTTATTAAGAATTGATGAATTTGTTCAACCTAAAACCGGTGAAGAAGTTTTTGAGGCGGTCTGCCGTTACCGGACACTGGGTTGTTCGCCTTCAACCGGTGCGGTTTTATCAAAAGCGTCAACGGTTGAAGAAATTTTAGCGGAGGTTTTGGCCGCAGAATATTCCGAGCGGCAGAACCGGGCGATTGACAATACTTCAGAAGCGGCAATGGAGCAAAAAAAATCAGAAGGCTATTTTTAGTATGGAAAAAAATCTGATTAACCAAAATTTGGAATTAGTCAAAGTCGTTTTTGCCGGCAGCGTTGACGATGGCAAATCAACTTTGATTGGCCGGTTGTTTCACGATACCAATCAAATTTATCGTGACCAGCTCGCGGCCATTAAAACTGCCAGCGCCCGTCAAGGCAGCGATAATTTAGATTTATCCCTTTTTACTGATGGTTTGGTTCAAGAGCGGGAACAAAAAATTACTATCGATGTAGCTCATCGTTATTTTTCCACCCCTTTTCGACGCTTTATCATTGCCGATGTGCCTGGTCATGAAGAATACACCAGAAATATGGTTAGCGGTTCGTCTGGCGCGGATGTCGCCGTAATTTTAGTTGATGCCCAAAAGGGTTTAGTCGAACAAACTAAAAGACATTTGTTTATCGTTTCTCTTTTGAAAATTCCTCATTTATTAGTCGTGATTAATAAAATGGACTTAGTGGCTTACCGCCAAGAAGAATTTGAAAAGATCAGAAATGATTTTATAAGTTTTGCGGCTAAACTTAATATTTCTGATCTGCAATTTATTCCTGTTTCCGCTTTAACCGGTGAATTAATCGTTGAACAAAGCGAGAGATTGCCGTGGTATCATGGACCAACGGTTTTGGGTTTTTTGGAAAATTTGGAATTAACCAGTTCCCGTAATCTAATTGATTTTCGGTTCCCGGTCCAATTGGTTTTGCGTCCGGATCAGAATTTTCGCGGTTATGCCGGAACCATTGTCAGCGGCGAAATCAAAAAAAATGAGGAAGTGATGATTTTGCCCTCTGGCAAAAAAGCGAAAATTAAATCAATTATTGCTGATCAAAAAGAAACGGAGTTGGCTTTTTGCCCCCAGCCGGTGGTTATTGAATTAGACCGAGAAATTTCTTTAAACCGGGGCGAAATGTTAGTTCGGCCGAATAATCTCTGCGAAATAAGCCAGGAATTCGAAGCCATGGTTTTTTGGCTGGCAAAAAAACCAGCCCGAAAAAATCAAAGATTTTTAATCAAACAAACGACTAAAACTACGACTGGTTTTTTTGATCAGGTAATTTATCAAATTGAAATTAATACCTTGCATCGGAAACAAAGTCAGGGTTTGGCGGAAAATCAAGTTGGTAAAGTTATAATCAAAACCTTAGAACCATTACTTTTTGATCCTTATCAAAAAAATAAAGCCACTGGCAGTTTTATTATGATTGATGAAGAAACTAACAACACGGTTGGCGCCGGCATTATTTTAGGTTCGAAAAGAAATTTAGCCACGACCAAAAAAGAATTAAAATCAAGGAGAGCCACTGCGCCGGTTCTTTGGTTTACTGGTTTATCTGGCGCTGGCAAAACAACGATTGCCGATAGAGTTAAAGAAAAGTTGGAAGAGATGGGTTTAGCGGTGGAACGAATTGATGGCGATGATCTTCGGCAATTAATTTCTTCAGATTTAGGTTTTTCCGCCCAAGATCGCGATAAAAATATTGCCCGTGCCGTTTATCTTTGTCAACTTTTAAGCAAACACGGTGTGATTGTGTTGGCGACTTTTATTTCGCCTTATAGCAAACAACGAGAATTGGTCAAGAGCCAAGTCGGTAATTTTATTGAAATATTCGTTAATGCGCCGCTGGAAATTTGCGAGAAGCGCGATGTCAAAGGTTTGTATCAAAAAGCGAGAAGGGGGGAAGTTGAATATTTTACTGGTATTGCCGATGGTTATGAAAAGCCGAAAAATCCGGAGCTTGAACTAAAAACCGATAAATTGACGGTTGATCAGTCGATTGATAAAGTGATTGATTATTTAACCCAAAATAATTTAATTTAGCATGAGTTTAGCTAAAGATTTTATTAAAGTCTTATGTTGTCCGAAGCGGCTTTGTCGCGGTGATTTGTTATTGAAGTCAGAAAATGACCGTGAGTTTTTAATCTGTAATATTTGCCAGACAAATTATCCAATTGAGCAGGGTATTCCCATTCTTTTTCCCAATACTGAGTATTCGCCGGATTTATTTAAACGCCATTGGGATTTAAAAGAAAACGCGGAAAGCTATGCCGCGAAATACAACAGCTATTTAAAAAAACAAGGTACGCCCTGGGGACTTTATACTCATTTTTCCGAACTTTTGGCGATTGATAAGCTAATCTCAGCAGTAAATTTTGATTTAAGCGGCAAAACAATTATGGATTTTGGTTGCGGCAATTGTCGGTTTTTGACTCATTGTGAAAAAGCCAAAATTAAAATTGGTGTTGATACTTCACTTAATCTTTTGCTGGATGCGAAAAAAAGAAATCCAAGCTATTGGCTGGTCTGTGGCCAACTTGAAGATTTGCCTTTTAAAGACGCCATGGCCGATTTTTCTTGTAGTATTAGAGTTTATCAACATATTCGATCGCCTTTGGAAGCATTTTCTGAAATGGTGCGGGTGACAAAACCCAGCGGCTATGTTTCCTTGGAGATCTATAACAAGTTAAATTTAAAAGAAATTTATAAGCGTATAAGAATGACTAAATGGTTAGATAAAATTTGGTCTTGGGGGCTTGATTATGATTGTTATTATAGTTATCGGGAAATTAAAAAATGGTGTGAAGTTAATTTTATTAAACCGCTTAAATTTGTCGGTTCGGGCTGGGGTTTTTATTTTTATCTGTTAGAGCCGTTGAGATTTCGTGGCCATGCTCCCAATTTTTTCCAAAAATTAATTTATAATTCATTTTTTGCTTTAGAAAAATTGGTTAGCCATTGGCCATTAATTTCAGTGACCATGGAAAAAATTTCTTTTATTGGCCGATTACAAGAAAAAGCAAAATCCCAAAATTTATGGCAAAAAACAAACAAGACTTTAAAACGAAAAACTCAGGCAAAAAAAATCAAAAATTGGCAAAAAATTTTCGAAAACCGGAATTATTGTTTAGTCGGTGATGATGGGCAACATTTAAAGTTAACCATTGATTGGCTGAAAAAAGCCCAAGATGCCACCAGTGACGGCGGCGTGAGCCGAGGCTTTAGCTTAATTAAAGAAGCAAAATCCAATATCTTGGGCTGGCAGCCATCATATCCGGAAACAACTGGTTATATTATTCCGACATTTATTATTGCGGCAAAAATTTTAAATGACTCTGATTTAATTCGGCGCGCCAAATTAATGGCAGACTGGGAAATCAGCCTGATGGACCCTGAAGGCTGGGTTCAGTCGGGAAATTTAAGCCAATTAGCCAAACCAGAAATTTTTGATACTGGCGCTGTGATTCGCGGGCTTTTGGCAATTTATCAGCAAACCAAAGATGAAAAATATTTAAAACAAGCAATTAAAGCCGGGGAATGGATTTTAAGTCAAAATCCGGGGCAGGAGAGCAAATCTTATTACGTTTATGCTTTGGCGCCTCTGGCGCGTTTGGGGACTGAATTTTCCCGACCAGATTTTGTCGCCTTGGTTAAGAATTTTGCTGATTATGTTTTAAGTCAGCAGGAGGAAAACGGCTGGATCAATCAGGCGGACTTTAAATCTGATAGCGATGTTTTACTTCATCCATTGGCTTATGCGATTAATGGTCTTTGGGAAATTGGCACAATTTTAAAAGAAGAAAAATATTTAGAGGCGGCAAGAAAAAGTTTAGATCAAGTCATTGGTCAGATGTCCAAAGAAGGAAAAATTGTCGGGCGGTTAGATAAAAATTGGCAGCCAACGGTTGACTGGGCGTGTTTAACTGGCATTGCCCAAATCGCTGAGACTTGCTGTAAGATTTATGAAGCCTCTGATGAAATAAAATATTTAAATTCAGCTAAATTAGCTAAAGAATATCTGAAGAGCTGTCAGAATAATTTTGACAATCGTTTTGGCGGACTAGGCGCGGTTTGGGGAAGCTGGCCGATTAACGTCGGTTATTGCCCAAACCAAGCTTTGAATTGGGCGGCTAAATACTTTGCTGATTTATTGATTTACTTTATTAAAAACAAGAAAAATGCTTAATCAGAATTTAAAAAATATTTTTTCTATTTTTAACCAAAATCAAATTAATTATTTGGTTTTGAGAAATTATTTTCCGATTGAAGAGTTAAATCATTCAGCGGACATTGATTTATTTATTATGCCAAAAGATTTTTATCAAGCAAGAAAATTGTTAAAAAAATTAGGCTGGCAAAAAAGATTAATTCCCAGAAATGATTTTGGCCATGAGGAATGGTTTAAATTTGATAAAATGGAAAATAAGATTTTTCATTTAGATTTGCAAAATTATTTAAAAGTTTTTAGCCAATATTTAAGAAAAAAGCAACTGGCAATGATTTTTTATTCGGCAATTAAATTAGATAATACTTTTTTTGTCCCCTCGTCAACTGTGGCTTTAATTTTACTGCTTTCGCGAGTAACTTTTGAAAAAGAAAAAATTGAGCCAAAAAATTTAATAAGCTTAAAAAATTTGTGGCCGCAAGTCAAATTAGTAAAAAATTATCAGAATGAAATAAAAGAAATCTTTGGGGAACAGGCAAGTCTAGCAGTCTCAAAATTAAATGACAGTAAAATTATTGATTATAATTTTTATCAAAATTTAAAAATCAATTTTAGCAATAATTTTAAATTTAAAGAATTTTTTTTAGGATATTATCAAAAAATGAAATTAATTTTTTATAAAATTTTAATGATTTTTCGACCCATTAAATTAATTGTTTTTTTGGGAGTTGATGGTTCGGGCAAATCAACTTTAATTAGCTACTTAGCGGAATTTTCTCCGATATTTAGGGCAAAGCTCTATTTGGGCTGGAATAATTATTTTTTTCCATTTTTAGAAAAATTAGATAAGCCCAAAAAAAATAAATTAGCGGCGAAAATATCTTTTTTTCTTTTTCATTTAATTTTGCCTTTTGATTATTTCGGCCGATATTTAAAAGCAAAAATAACCGCTAAATATGGATTTTTAGTCGCTGATCGCTATCCTCTGCCGAAAAGAGAAAGTGACCAAAATAATCTATCTGGTCGTTTTAGGGCATTTAGCTTGTTATTGACTTATTTGCTGCTGCCAGGGCCGAATATTCTTTTTATTTTAGGCGGTGATCCTAATTTAATTTGGCAGCGTAAAAAAGAAGGCAGCTATGACAAGTTTTTAGCCGAATATCAGCGCTGCTTAGAAGCGGCGAAAATTTTTAGTTGCGAAAAAACGATAATTGACACCACCAAGACATTTGATCAAACTTTTAATCAAATTAATAGTTTTTTGTTTAGTGTTTTTGGCATTTAATTTATGTTTAAAGTTTTAGGAAAAAAATTTAAACGCGGGTCAAATTTTTCGGTTTTTAAAATTGGACATAGGGTTTATAAATTACCTTTGGTGCCAGCCGCTGTCCGGGAGCTGAAAATAGAAATGGAAAATATCAAAACAGCCAGGCAAGATCCGCATTTCCAAAACTATCTGCCGCCCTACCAATTTAATCAGTTTATGATTTCCTTGCCTTATTATCAGTCAATAATTTTAGATTCGTCGGATCAGTCATTAGTTTTAGATTACTTTAAAAATGCTTTCAATGAATTCCAAGATTGGCCGGAGGTTTCCCTTAGTCAAGTAATTAATTGTACTTATCTTTTAGATTTTATCAAAAAAAATCTTGACGATAAATTAGAAATGTGGCAAAATTATCTATCAACCCAAAAAATTAGTTCTTCGTCGATGCATGGCGATTTTCATTGGGAAAATATTTTAATTAAAGATAAAATTTTATTTTTTGTTGATTGGGTCCGGTATCAAAAAACCGGTAGCCGTTTTTTTGACTTAGTTGATTTTGCCGTTTTTGCCCGGAAAAAACCCGCTGATGCCTGGTTTGAGGGTTGGCAGCAGTTGAGTCAAATTTATCCTAATCATCTGTATAACGTAGCAGTTACTCAGGACGAAATTATGGCTTATTCAATCTGGAAAATCGCGGAAGAATTAAAAACCCTTAATTTAAGAAAGAAATTAGATGGTCAAAAGACCAAAAAATATTTAAGACTTTTAGAAATAATAGGTAAAAGATTAGGATTTTATGACTAATAATAATTTAAAAGTTTTGTGTTTGAGTTTTCGGACGCCGCCCCAAGTCCGGCCGCAAGCGATTTTAATTGGCAAAATGATTCCGGAATGGGTCCGGCAAGGAGTCAAGCCAATTATTATCACTTATCGCGAAAAAGAAAAATGGCAAATTGATTTGCCCATTTATAAAGTCGATAAATTTCAGCTTAATCGGTATTTGAGAAGATTGCCTTTGATTGCCAATCTGCTGGAAAAAAGATATTTTTATCGGCTTTTTAAACAAATGGAAGAAATTGTCAAAAAACACCAAATCAATCTGATTTATTCATTTTCTAATCCTTATGCTTCCAATATCGTTGGCGCGAAATTAAAAGAAAAATTAGGCATAAAATTTATTTCTAATTTTAGTGATCCTTGGTACGATGATCCTTATCAATCTTTTTCTAAATCTGAAAAAAAAGATATTGCTCGGAAAGAAAAAAATATTATTCAAACGAGTAATCGAATAATTTTTAACAATGAAGTAGCTAAAAATTTGGTAATGAAAAAATATCCGGTTGAGTGGCAAAAAAAAGCAATAGTCATTCCCCATTGCTTTGACAGCAAAAAATATCCGGCAAAATTAGAAAAGAAAAAAGATTACTTTATCCTTAGCCATATCGGCGCTTTTTATCAGCAAAGAAATCCAGAGTTATTATTTTCTGCTTTAAGATCAGTTTTGGCCAAAGAGCCAAGTCTTAAGAAAAAATTAAGGTTAAGATTGGTTGGTGGTGATCTTAAATATACTAATTATCAAACAAAAGATTTATTATCAGTTATTTCTAATTTTGGTTTAGATGAAATTGCTGAAATTTTACCCGCGGTTTCTTATCAAGAAAGCTTAGAAGAGATGAAATTAGCCGATTGTTTAATCGTCATTGATGCTGATTTTAACCTTAGCCCGTTTTTCCCGTCAAAAGTTGTGGATTATGCCGGCAGCCAGACGCCGATTATTGGCATTACGCCAAATAATAGTCCAACCGCTCAATTACTCCGCGGGTTAGGTTGCCCCAGCTTTAATTATCAGCAAGAGAATAATTTGACTGGTTACTTAATAAAATTGATTAGCGGTCAAGTTGAAATAAAGATAAACCATGACTATCTGCAGAATTTTTCTGTTGAAAATACCACTAAATCGTTAATTAAAATTTTTAATGAGATTTTAACTGAAAAACTATGAGATTGGCAATTATTTTAGGCACTCGCCCAGAAATTATAAAAATGTCGCCGATTATAAGAATTTGCGAAGAAAAAAATATAGATTATTTTATTCTTCATACGGGGCAACATTACAGTTATGAAATGGATAAAAAGTTTTTTGAAGATTTAGAAATCAGCCAGCCCGCTTATAATTTAAATGTCGGCGGTCAGCCTTATCGCAAACAGATTGGAAATATGACGCGAGAAATTATGGCGGTTTTGGAAAAAGAAAAACCAGATGTGGTTTTAGTCCAGGGTGATACGATTAGTGTTTTAGCCGGAGCTTTGGCGGCTAATAAATTAAAAATAAAAATCGGCCATCACGAAGCCGGATTGCGCAGTCATGATTTAACCATGCTTGAAGAAACCAATCGAATTATTACCGATCATATCTCGGATTATTTATTTGCTCCGACCGATGACGCTTTAAATAATTTATATGATGAGGGTATTACCAGCGATAAAGTTTTTTTAACCGGCAATACGATTGTTGATGCCGTTTCCCAAAATTTAGCTTTAGCGGAAAAAAAAGTTGATATTTTGGAAAAATTAAATTTAAAAAAGAAAAATTATATTCTCGTGACGGTTCATCGATCAGAAAATGTTGATAATGCAATAAGGCTCAAAGGTATTATTGAAGGGTTAAATCTTGTCAGCCGAGAATTTCAATTGCCAATTATCTTTCCGGTTCATCCTCATACCACCAATAGTTTAAATCAGTTTGGCCTTAATGCTAATTATATTCAATTAATCCAACCGTTGGGTTATTTAGAATTTATGCAGCTGGAAGCCAAAGCAAAGCTAATTATTACTGATTCCGGTGGCTTGCAGGAAGAAGCTTGTATTTTAAAAATTCCTTGCGTGACGGTTCGCGATAATACCGAGCGGCCGGAAACGATTAAGGCAAAAATTAATATTTTAGCCGGTGCGGATCCAAAGCGAATCTTGGCAGCGGCAAACGAGATGATAAAAAATAGTCGGCAGTGGGTTAATCCTTTTGGCAGCGGGGACGCAGCCCAAAAGATTTTATCGTTGATTGAAGAGCAATTAAAAAAATTATGAATTTCATGGTTCGTCCTTCAAAATGTTTTTTATTTGATTATCTTGAGAAAACCCTTAAACCGTATAATCAGGGGATGGCTTTGGATGCCGGCTGCGCAAATTTTAAAAATCGGAAATTTTTTAAGACGGATAAATATATCGGTTTAGACATTGACTTAGAGGCAATTCGGGCGGGGATAAAAAAATTTTTGGATAATTCAAGTTTTGGTCTATTGGGTGATTTATCCAATTTAGCAGTAATCCCCGACAATAGTTTTGAGGCTGTGGTTTCCACTAATACTTTGTATGTTCTACCTTGGGTATTGCGGTTTAACGCCATTAAAAATTTATGCCGTATCACTTCAACTAATGGGATCATTTTTCTTGATTTAGAATTTGATAGCCAATCGGCTCAAGTTATTGATTTATTTAAATCTAATTTTCAGGAAGTCAAAGTCATTTATTATAAAAATATTTTCAGTAATTTTTATGAAAAAATTTTTGAACGCCAAGGGTTTTTAGGTGATCATCCGCTTGCCGGCAAAAAATCTTTTCGTATTCTAGCTTGGCTGATTAGCCGTTTAGAATTTTTAACTTGTCGTTTTTCTTTACTAAATAAGCATTTAATTTTGATGGGCACTAAAAAAATCGGGGAGGCGTGGAATAACCAATTTGAAATTTCCGCCCTGCCCTTGATGGAACCAAGAATTTATTATTTAATGAAATAATATGGATCTCGGAAAAAAAATTAAATATAAAATTAAGATTCCACTAGTTGATTGGCTGATGAGATTTAGCTTGAAAAATAATTTACCGATTTTAACGGCTTTATCTTTAAGTTTAGCGGCCACTAAAGCTAATCGCCATAGTCAATATACCGTGCTTTGTTTGGGCCGAAGTATTTTTACCAACGATATTGAAGCTCTGGCTCATTTCGGCAAAAAAATCAAATATTTGGTGATTAATTTGAAATATTTTGATTTTTTGCTTAATCATTTTATTTTGGCGGAAGACTTCAAAAATATTACCGAGAGTAATTACCATAACGCCAATTTTGGCCAAGCGGGCAAACAAAATTTAAATCAGTATTTGAAAAAAGTTTTACCCTATTGGCAACGTTTTTCTGGGTTTTCTGCGGTAATGTCAGGCAATTTCGGCTATGTTCAACAGCAGGAATTAGCCAAGGTCTGCGAAGCAAAAAGAGTGCCGTTTATTGTTTTAAATAAAGAAGGCATTGCCATTCCCGGCGCTTTTGAAAAATATACCGAGCAATACAAAAATCACCATTTTTTTGGGGCAAAAATGTTATTATACAATAAGCAGATTAAAAAAGCGCTTTTAACAACTAAAATTGCCGGTTTAACCGAAGACAAATTAAAAATTGTCGGCGTGCCGCGATTGGATTATTATTTTTTCGAAAGGACAAATAATAATTCAGCCAACCAAAAGAAAATAACTTTTTTTTCTTTTTTCCCTCGGGATAAATTTTGGTATGCCATTGCCAATGATCAGGAATTAAATCAAATTGAAAACCGTTCAATTGAGTTTCACTATTGGGTAATGCTTTTTGCGCAAAAATATCCGGAATATCAAGTGATTATCAAAACCAAAGTGGCGGAACACTACGTTGACTATGTTTCAAAAATATTAAAAGAAAGATTTAATGAACCAATAAATAATTTAAAAATTATTAATGTTGGTAATCCGGTTGAATTAATTAAGCAGGCAAAAGTCATTTTAGGCTTTAATTCCACAACTTTATTGGAAGCGATTGCTGATGATAAGCTAATTATCACGCCTTATTTTGGCGATATTATCACCGGTCGCAACTGGGATTATTTCAGTGATTATCCCGATTTAGTCAATTATGCTAAGACTTATGAAGAGCTGGAAAATTATTTAGTTTCACCAAACAAATATTTAAACCAAGAAAACAATAAAAACAAATTTTTGGAAAGTTATATTTTTACTCCTGATGGTAAATCTTGTCAGCGAACAGAAACAGAAATAATAAAAACTATCAGAAAGCCGGAATTTTATGAAACGAATTAAAATAGAAAAATTTAGGCCAGAAACTCTTGAGATTTATAATTATTTTAAGCAACAATCTGGTTCAGAACATATCGCTAAACCGACAACAATTGAAATTTTATTAGATATTTGCCGTGAACAGCAACCAAAAAAAATACTTGAGTTAGGGGGGGGGATAGGCACAATTAGTTATTTGCTTTTAAGCAATTCCACGGCCCAAGTTGATATTTATGAAGATAATGACTTTTGTTTTAATAAGTTAGAAGAGAGAATATCTCCTTTTGGGGATGTCCGCTTCAAGGTTATTAAAAACTATCATGAAATGCCGCCAGCTAAAGAATATGATTTGGTTATTGTTGACGGTGGCAGTGGTAAGGGACGAGGCAAAGATTTTGATGGAGGATATATGATGGCAGTAAGTGATATTCTAAAATGTATAGATCCAGTTAAAACTATTTATGTTGAAGGATATCGGCATATTCAACGATGGCTTATTTTTAAAGTGTTAAGGAAAAAATATACTTATAAACTTATTAGATACGACGAAACATCATTTCAGGGAAAGAGGTTGTCGGGTGGTTTAAAAATTGAATGTAAGTTTTCTCAATCAAAAATTTTACGATTAGTTAACTTTATTTTTTGGGCAATTGTTGAATGGTACCCCGTTAGAAATTTTATTAGTTATCGATTTAAAAAATTAATTGGCAAATAATATGGGAAAAACTAAAAAGGAAATTTTAGCGGTGATACCGGCCAGAGGCGGATCAAAAGGTGTGCCGAAAAAAAATATCAAACTTTTGTGCGGCAAACCTTTAATCGTTTGGACTATTACTGAAGCGAAAAAATCAAAATATCTGACCAGAATTATTGTTTCTACAGATGACGAAGAAATTGCTGAAATTGCCAAAAGAAACGGCGCCGAAGTGCCCTTTTTGCGCCCCTCGGAAATTTCCGGGGACTTGTCAACTGACGTTGAATTTTTGCTTCACGCCTTAAATTTTTTAAAACAAAAAGAAAATTATGAGCCCGAAATTGTTTTACGTCTACCGCCGACTTCACCATTAAGAACCGCCAAAAATATTGATGAAGGTATTATTAAACTTTTAAATACTCCAGGGGCTGATGCGGCGCGGCCGATTTTAGAAGCGCCAAAACATCCTTATAAGATGTGGAAAATTTCCGCTGATGGCCAATGGCTCAAACCTTTTTTGTCAAAAGAATTTACCGGTTTTGAGGAGCCGCATAATATCGCTCGCCAGCTTTTCCCAAAGGTTTATATTCATACCGGCGCCATGGATATTATGCGTTTAAAAACCATTCGCGAACTGAAATCAACTTCTGGCAATAAACTGACTTACTTTTTTATGAAACCGGAAGAATCAATTAACATTGATACGCCGCTAGATTTTGAAATCGCTGAATATTTATCTAAAAAGATGGCGGCGAGTTGACAAATTTCGGGACAAATGCTAATTTTAGACATTAATTTAATTAATGAAAAGGTGTAAATATGCTTGGAATTAAAGAAGTTTTAAACAAAGGCAAATTCAAATTTGACGGACTTTTTATCTTTGATTTAGCTAACAACCATCAGGGGAATGTTGAACACGGTAAAAGAATTATTCGCGAAGTGGCCGCGGTAGCTAAAAAAATTGGCATGAGAGCGGCTTGCAAACTTCAATTTCGCGATTTAGACACTTTTATCCATCCCTATTTTAAAGAAAATTTAGACAATAAACATATCCCCAGATTTTTATCCACGAAGCTAACGGACGCTGAATTTGCCGAATTGGTGGCAGAAATAAAAAATCAGGGATTAATTTCCATGGCCACGCCTTTTGATGAGGCGTCAGTTGATTTATTAATCAAGCTTAACGTTGATATTTTAAAAATTGCCAGTTGCTCAGCCAAAGATTGGCCGCTTTTAGAAATTGCCGCGGCCGCTGGTAAACCGATTGTCGCCTCAACTGCCGGTTTAACCATTGAAGAAATTGATAATTTAGTGAGTTTTTTGGATCACCGAACCGTGCCGTTTGCGATTATGCATTGCGTGGCGATTTATCCGACGCCAACTGATCAATTACATCTCCATCAAATTGAGCTTTTAAAAGAAAGATATCCAAAAGTGCCCATTGGTTTTTCCACCCATGAAGACCAAAATGATTTTAGCATTATCAAAATGGCTTATGCCAAAGGCACGAGAATTTTTGAACGTCATGTTGGCGTGCCAACCAATGATATTAAGTTAAATGCTTATTCTTCAACACCCGAA
>MHII01000025.1 GCA_001817425.1 Candidatus Buchananbacteria bacterium RIFCSPHIGHO2_02_FULL_39_17
AAGCCGCTCAATTCCTTTTTCAATACATCCAACCTAAAAGTGTTTTACAGACTGACGGTTCTACTATTTACTAAGGCATCAGCCAATGGTGGCAGGTTAGGCCCAAAAAAGATATTCACCGAAAATGGGAATTTGAATTGACTTCAGAAATCGAGGGAATGTTTGGTAATCTTAGGACTTTCATTAGAAGAATGTACCATCATAATACTACCCCGGAATACCTGCCCGAATACGTGAGTGAATCTTGCCTCAGATTTTCCTCACCGGAAATCTTTGTTTCACCCAATGATTACTTGGAAAAAACGCTTAGACCTGTTCCAACTTGTTAGGATTACCCCGCTTTTTTTTAAAAGACAAATGATTAAATATGATTAACTCTTAATTTGCCATGAGTTAAATTTTGTGGCAAAATTGAAACATAAACTTAATTACCATGAGAACCGAAATTGATTTTCTCAACGAAACAGACAAATTAATCAAAAAACCACGGCGAAAAACTAAATTTATCAGTAAATTAATCATTTATTTACTGATAATTTTTGTTATTCTTTTGGTTAGCTTAAGTATTGATGTCATTTCTTCCGGCGAAAATTTATCCAAAACTTTAGGCAACGTTGGCCTCTGGGGTCAATTGAAATATTTGATTGGCAGCTCGGACAAAAAAATAGCCGGCGAAGACCAGGATCGGATTAATGTTTTACTCTTAGGCATGGGCGGAGAAAACCATGAAGGGCCATATCTGACCGATACGATGATGGTTGCTAGTTTTAAACCTTCCACCAAACAGGTGGCCTTAATTTCTATTCCGCGCGATTTATCAGTGCCGATTCCCGGCTTTGACTGGCGTAAAATTAATCATGCTAATGCCTTAGGCGAAGTTAATAACCCCGGCCAAGGCGGCGAATTGGCAGTTAAAGTTGTAAGTCAAATACTTAACTTGCCGATTCATTATTACGTCCGCATTGATTTTACCGGCTTTGAAAAAATTATTGATGACTTAGGCGGCATTACCGTTGAAGTAGAAAACACTTTAGACGATCCTTTTTATCCCGTTAAAGGTAAAGAAACTGCCACCACGACCGAACGCTATGAACACTTATATATTAAAGAGGGGAAAAAACACATGAATGGTGAATTGGCTCTAAAATATGTTCGTTCCCGCCTGGCCCGAGGCATTGAAGGCTCGGACTTTGCCCGAAGTAAACGCCAACAAGCGGTCCTTTTAGCAGTCAAAGAAAAAGGGTTTTCTTTTAGCACCTTAGTTAATCCTTATCGCATCAGTAATATTATGGACACCTTAAGCCAACATTTGGCGACTAACCTCAAAGTTTGGGAGATTATTCGATTCTTCAATCTTGGCAAAGATGTCGCTGAAGATAATATCTTCCATCGTGTCTTTGACGACAATCCAGACGGACTGCTTTACTCCACTTTCACTGAAGATGGCGCCTTCGTTTTATTGCCTAAGGCGGGTGATTTCTCCGACTTGCAATATGTCGTCAATAATATTTTTGCCAGTCAGGAAAACGCAACAATTAAACCAAAAAGAGTTGAAATTCAAAATGGCACTAAAATCACTGGCTTAGCTTCCCGTACGGCTGAATACTTGGAAAGTATTGGTTATAAAATTGTCCGAATCAAAAATGCGCCAACTCAAGATTACCAAAAAACCGTGATTTATAACCTCAAGGATGCTTCCGACCAAACGGCCTTAAATATCGCCAAGGCTTTGACCGCCGAATTTTCGCCGGTCGTTCCGGACTGGGCCAAGTCAACCACCACTCCCCAAATCAGCAGTTTAGCCGACGTTTTAATAATTTTGGGCGAAGACAAAAAAAATTAAATAATTTAAAAATTTTGAATTTTAAGACCTGCCCGCTTTTGCCATCCTTATATTTTTTTACAGTAAACTATTATTAATCAGTCTAAAATTTTAAATTAATAAATTGCAGCAGGCGTAGGCCCGCCCGCCTTGACTTCGTCAAAGCGAAGTCGGGCGCGGCAGGCGGGTGTAATTTTGAGATTTGATATTTGAATTTTGAATTTTGATTTTAATTATGAATCTTCCTACCGTTGTTATCATCGGCCGAACCAATGTCGGCAAATCAGCCATTTTTAACCGATTAACCGAAAGCGGCAAGGCTTTAATTTCGGCCATAGCGGGCACGACCAGGGATTATAATGTTGATTTGGTCGAATGGCAAAAAAAATCTTTTAATTTGATTGATACCGGCGGCGTTGATGTTTCTTCATTAAAAAAAAGCATCGAAGAACTGCTGTTTGACCAAGGCCAAGCCAAAAAACAAAGCCAAATTAAAGAGGGGAAAATCCAGCCGCTTTTAATTGAAAAAGAAATCATTAAACAAACTAAAACGGCTTTAAAAAAAGCGGATTTAATTTTACTGGTGGTTGACGGCCAGGCCGGCCTACTGCCGATTGAACGCCAATTGGCGCTTGTAGTAAAAAAATTAAATAAACCGGTAATTTTAGTTTGCAATAAAATTGACAATTTGAAATGGCAGTATCGGCCTAATGAATTTTTTAAACTGGGTTTAGGCAAACCTTGGGCCGTGTCAGCCGCTAACGGCAGCGGCACTGGTGATTTATTGGATGAAGTCGTAAAAAAAATTAAAATGCCAAAAGGCAAAAAGAAAATTTCCATTGAAACGGAAAAAATTAAAGTCGCGGTTATCGGCAAACCCAATGTCGGCAAATCATCATTGGTTAATAAAATTTTAGGTGAAAACCGGGTTATTGTTTCACCGTTGCCTCAAACTACGCGTGAGCCCCAAGACACTGAAATTTTTTTTAAAAATCAAAAAATTATTTTAATTGATACGGCGGGCTTGAGAAAAAAAGGGAAAATTGAGCCGGGTTTGGAAAAAATGGCGACAAAAAAAACTTTAAACGTGATTAGGTCGGCCGATGTTGTTTTGTTGGTCACCGAAGCCCACCAACAACTGACTCGGCAAGACAATTACTTAGCCGGCTTACTAAAAGAGAGCGGCCGCGGTATAATTATTGTGGCCAATAAATGGGACTTATTAGGCGCGAATGATGAAAAAATGACCGATCATATTGTTGCTTACTACCAAAACCATTTTCCTTTTTTAAATTTTGCGCCGATTATTTTTATTTCCGCTTATACCGGCCGAAACGTCAAAAATATTTTAGAACAGGTTTTAGCCGTTCACCAAGAACAAAACAAAAGGCTTGACCAAAAAGATTTAAATGAATTTTTAAAAGAAATCACCGGCAAACATAAGCCCGTGCCGGCCAAAGGGCTGGGCCGGCCAAAAATCTATTCCCTTGTCCAGACACGGATCAAACCGCCGGAGTTTATCGCCAGTATTCATCACGAATACACCCTTCATTTTTCTTATCTTAGATTTTTAGAAAATCAGCTACGTAAACACTTTGGCTTTATCGGCACGCCAATTAGAATCAGAGTAAAAAAACAAGCTAACCGCTAATTTATGAAATTAATCGTCGGCTTGGGCAACCCCGGCAGAAAATACGAACAAAGCTGGCATAACATCGGTTTTTTGGTTCTTGACCAAATCGCCAAAGGCAAAAGTGATGAATTTTTAAAATTTAAAAAAAGCCCAAAATTTCAAGCAGAAATTAATGAAGGGCTTAACCCTCAAGAAAAAATTATTTTAGCCAAGCCGCAAACTTTTATGAATAAATCGGGCTTGGCGGTTAAGGCATTAGTCAAATTTTATAAAATTGAACCCGCGAATCTCTGGCTTTTTCACGATGATATTGATTTACCTTTAGGCAAAATCCGAATTTCTAAAGATGCTTCGGCCGCCGGGCATAAGGGCGTGCAATCAGTTATTGATGAACTTGGTTATCAAAATTTTATTCGCTTTCGCCTTGGCATTCAAAAAAATACTCCCCTGGAAATTCCGACCGAAGACTATGTCTTGCAAAAAATTGATAAAGACGCTAAAGTAGTAATCGAGGAAGTGATGGAAAAAATCCTCTCGGCAATGGAAGTGGCTTTAATTCAGGGCATTGCCGAAGCGATGAATGAATTTAATTAAGCAAGATAAGCAAACAACATAGCGCAGTAATGCGCTTTTATTATTAATGCAAAATATAAAAATCAAAATGCAAAATGACAATGTAAAATTTAAAAATGAATTTAAAAAAAGGCTTTATCTATTTGTTTTAAGAGTAATAAAATTTATTGATCAGCTACCGGCTGATTCAGTTTGTTCGGTTTTGGGAAAGCAACTTTTAAGAAGTTCGACTAGTATCTTAACTAATTACATTGAGGCTAATTCAGCAAGTTCAAAAAAAGACTTTATTAATTTTTTTACTTATGCCTTAAAATCCGCCAATGAATCTAAGGTTTGGCTGACTTTATTACGCGATTCCAATAAAGGAAATACCCATGAGATTAATTATCTTTTAAATGAGCTTATTGAAATAGCGAATATCTTGGCTTCAAGTATTTTAACCCTAAAAGGCAAAAAATAATTTTGACATTTTTTATATGTCATTTTAAATTTTGATTTTTTAATTTTTAATTTTAAAAAACCGCTGCCGAAAACCTGCCTACCAGCGTAAGAAATTCACTGAATAAACAGTAAATCGCTTAGCTTTCTGGCTACTCGCCAAGTCAGGAGGGTTGACCAGGCATTCGCCGCTGGCAAACAGGATTTCGAAAGCCGTTTTAAAGAATATTTTATATTAGCATCCCTTAGATTAAAAGTCAACAGTAGTGATATATAAAAAAGGGACGCTTGAATAGCCAAATCACGTCCCTGTGAAAAAAAGTTGCCTCCAGATGAAGGGAAACATTTATTATGTCGCCAGTACCGCCACTGGCGCTACTTGCT
The DNA here is from genome assembly GCA_001817425.1 of Candidatus Buchananbacteria bacterium RIFCSPHIGHO2_02_FULL_39_17. Classification (GTDB taxonomy): domain Bacteria; phylum Patescibacteriota; class Patescibacteriia; order Buchananbacterales; family UBA6539; genus HO2-39-17. Next base: position 4,851 of record MHII01000025.1, read on the forward strand.
GATCTTGATCAGCTTTATTAACTAATTCCAAATAACGATTCAGCGCTGTTTCTCTGTCTGTCCCGGCCGGCACTGCATACAGCAAATCGCTGACGCAAGTTAAGGCCCCATACTCAGTGCGTTCACGGCAGATTGCCACTGCCCGTTGACCACTGCTTGCCCAGTAAAAATCAACTGGGATGTTAGCGTCTGTCGCCCGCCACAAAACAATCCACCACTGTTCTTCACTCATCGTCTAATCCTCCTCTTTCGGCATGCAAAATTGATCCAGCCCACCTAACCATCCCCCGATAAACTGGCCGAGAAACATTGACACAAGCCTCTTTCCCCTCCTCAATAATCTGGCGGCCGTCTGGTATAAGCACTACTGATCCACCAATGTCGGTGAAAATAAATCGCGCATTATATTCTGGAATACTAATCCCAGCCCGTCGCTTTCGTCGATCAACAAACCAACGAACTAACTTAACCTGTTCGCCGTTACTCCTGGTCACCATCACTTCTGCCAATGTCAACACCTCCCTTCTTATATCTGTTATTGCCAAAGATCAAAAAATAACTATTTCTTAAAATAGCATAAATATTAAATTATGTCAAACCAAATTTCAAAAAATGAATTAAAATACTGGCTTAGTTTTAATCAAATAAATGAAATTGGACCGGTGCGTTTCCAAAAAATTTTAGCTTATTTCCCAGATTTAAAAACCGCTTGGCAAGCATCAATCAAGGATTTGCGCGAAGCTGGTTTAGAACCAAAAATAATTGAACAAATTAAAATAAAACGCCATGAAATTTCACCTGACCAAGAACTGGAAAAAATTCAAGCTTTGAAAATTCAAGCGGTGACGATTTTAGATGAAACTTATCCGAAATTGCTTAAAGAAATTTACGCTCCCCCGCCGATTTTATATTACCAAGGTAATTTTGATACCAATAATGAAATTTTATTTTCGGTCGTCGGCACCAGAAAAATCAGCCCCTATGGTCGGCAGGTGACCGAACAAATTGTTTACAACTTGGCCGCTAACGGCCTAAATATCGTTTCTGGTTTAGCTTTGGGCATTGATGCCTGCGCCCACCAAGCGGCGCTAAATGCCAACGGCAAAACCATTGCCGTTTTAGGCTGCGGCTTAAATCAAATTTACCCAGTTTCCAATCAACAATTGGCGAAAAAAATTATTGCCGCTGGCGGCACGATTATTTCTGAATTTCCGCTTGGCACACCGCCCTATAAATCAAACTTTCCCCAGCGCAACCGGATTATTTCTGGCTTAAGTTTTGGCACTTTGGTCACCCAAGCCAATTTAAACTCTGGTGCTTTAATTACCGCGCAATTTGCCTTAGAGCAAAATCGCGAAGTTTTTGCCGTGCCTGGTGACATCAACCGCTTGGGCAGCCAAGGGCCGAATCAACTGATTAAAAACGGGGCGAAGATGGTGAGTGCGGCCGGTGATATTTTAGAATTTTTAAATATCAAGCGAGTCAATAATATTAAAACGGCCAATAAAATATTGCCGCAAACTCAAGAAGAAAAAAATATTTTGGAAGCGTTGATCAATGAACCCCAGCACATTGACAAAATAGCTCAATTGGTTAGACTGGATATCAGTGTTGTCAGTGCGACTTTAACGGTTATGGAAATGAAGGGCTTAGTCAAAAACTTAGGCAATCAAGTGTTTGCTAAATCCTAAGCACCAAATCCTAAATTATAAATAAATTTAAATTTACTAAATCCCAAATCCAAAACAGCTTATTAATTTTGAATTTAAATATTGTGATTTATTTGTGATTTGGGATTTTGGATTTGTGATTTGTTTAGAATTTAGAGTTTAGGATTTAGAATTTTATCCCTAATATGTCAAATAAATTTAACCGATATTACCAAGCCGTCTCCTTTTTAGAATCAATCGTTAATATTCCCCAGATTGAAAAGGCGAAGGAAAAAAACCAGCGGGACTTGGTTTTAAAACGTTTCCGCTATTTATTAAAGCTTTTAGGCAATCCTCACTTAGACTTAAATTATATCCACGTCGGCGGCACGGCCGGCAAAGGTTCGGTCGCGGTCATGATTGCTGAAATTTTAACCCAAGCCGGTTATCAGACTGGTTTGTTTACTTCCCCATTCCAGACCACGTCAATAGAAAAAATTAGAATTAATGACCAGCTGATTGACCCCAAAGATTTTGCTTTACTTGTGGAAAAAATTAAACCCACCCTAGACGCTTATTACCAGACTGATCGTTTCGGCCGCCCCACTTATTTTGAGCTATTTTTGGCCGTGGCTTTTCTTTATTTTAAAAAACAAAAATGCGATTATGTGGTTTTGGAAGTCGGTATTGGCGGCCGAAACGACCCGACTAATATCATTCCGAAACCAGTGGCTACAATTATTAATTTAGTTAGTTTTGACCACCAGGAAATTTTAGGCAAAACCTTGAACCAAATTACCGCCGAAAAAAACGGCATTATTAAACCAAAAACTATTTTTTTTACCACGAGTCAAAACCACTCCGGGGTCATCAAGCAGCTTAAAAATGTCTGCCAAAAAAACCAGGCGGAATTTAATGTCATTAATTTGCCACGAAAAAAATATCAGCTGGCTATGGTGGGTGAGGTACAAAAATATAATGCGGCTTTGGCGGAAGCGGTAGCTAAAAAATTAGGCCTTAGCCAAAAATACATTACGACGGGTTTAAAAAAGGCCAAACTCCCCTGCCGTTTTGAAATGATTCAAAAAAATCCTTTAGTCATTTTGGACGGAGCCCACAATATTTCTAAAATAAAATCAGTCTTAGAAAATTTAAAAAATTTGACATATCAAAAATTATATCTTATTATTGCCTTAACTAATAAACGTCAACCAAAAAAAATATTTGCTCCTTTGATTCCACTGGCAAAAATAATTTATCTGACGCGTTTTGAAACCACGGCGAAAAAATGCTATCCGCCCCTGAAACTAAAAAAAGAGCTTAATTTGAAAGATAAAGGAAAGATTTATTTGGACGCGAAAATGGCCCTAAGTGATGCTTTAAAAAAAGCGAGACGAAAAGATTTAATTTTAATCACTGGCTCATTTTATCTGGCCGGTGAATTGAGAAAACGTTGGAGAAGCGAAGAAAAAATTTTAAGAGAAAGAAGAATATAATGCAAATTTACAAATGTATGCGAATACTGCGAATAAAATACAAAAAACTAACTACTAACTTAAGGATTATTTGAATAATTTAAAATTTACTAATTAGTTTGATTTCAACATAGCGCTAAAAAAGGACTATGTTAACCAAAATAATTTATCCGGCGCTATCATACAAAATTATTGGCCTATGTTTTCAAACTCATAATGAACTTGAACATTTTTGTAAAGAAAAGCAATATGCCGACAGATTAGAACAGTTACTCAGATTGAATAAAATTAATTATAAAAGAGAAATAAAGATACCATTTCAGTTCAATTCAAATAAAATTGAAAGTAATATTGCTGACTTCTTAGTAGAAGATAAAATAATTTTGGAGTGTAAGGCTAAAAAATTTATTATTAGGGAAGATTATCATCAAGTCCAGAGGTACCGCCGGGCGATAAAAATAAAATTGGGTATTATTGTAAATTTTGGAACTAAATATCTAACCCCTAAAAGGATAATTAATTACGATTTGTAGCATTCGCATTAATTTGTAATTCGCATTATAATTATGAAAAACTTGGTCATAGTCGAAAGTCCAACTAAGGCGCGCACAATCTCAAAATTTCTGGGATCCGATTATAAAATCGAATCCTCTTTTGGTCATATCCGCGATTTGCCCAAAAGCAAACTCGGAGTTGATTTAGAAAATAATTTTGAGCCGCAATACGTTATCCCGACTAAAGTTAAAAAACGAGTGACTCAATTAAAAAAGCTGGCGGAAAAAGCCAATCAGATCTATTTTGCCACGGACGAAGACCGCGAAGGCGAAGCCATTTCTTGGCATCTCCTCCAAATTTTTAAAACTCCGAAAGACAAGACAAAAAGAATTGTTTTCCACGAAATTACCAAAGATGCCATTTTAGACGCCTTAAAAGCCCCACGGGGTATTGATTTAAATTTAGTTGACGCCCAGCAAGCGCGCCGGGTTTTAGACCGATTAGTTGGCTATCAGCTCTCGCCTTTTTTGTGGAAAAAAGTGGCTCGCGGACTTTCGGCTGGCCGCGTTCAATCCGTAACGGTGCGATTAATCGTTGAACGGGAAAAAGAAATTTTAGCTTTTAAACCAGAGGAATACTGGACCCTGGACGCTGTTTTTTCTCCACTTAATAATACTAACCTGCAATTTAACGCCAAATTGGCTTTAGTTGAGAGCAAAGTTTTAGATAAATTAGCGATCAAAAATGAAAAAGAAGCAAAACAAATTTTAGCTAAGCTAAAAGATGCCAATTACCAAACCGTAGACGTCCAAACTAAACAAAACAAAAAATCAACACCTCCGCCTTTTACCACTTCTACCCTCCAGCAGGAAGCAAATCGCCGTTTAGGTTTTTCCGCCAAACAAACCATGATGTTTGCCCAGCAACTTTATGAAGGTCTGGATTTAGGCGCACAAGGCAGCGTCGGCTTAATCACCTATATGCGCACTGATTCAGTAAATTTGTCGCAAAAATTTTTAACGGAAGCCAAAGATTACATTATAAAAAATTTCGGGGACAAATATTTCGCCGGATTAAAAACTTATCAGGCCAAATCAAAATTAGCCCAAGAAGCTCATGAAGCGATCCGGCCGACTAACATTGCCTACAACCCGCAATCAATCAAAGGATTTTTAGACCAAAGGCAATTTAAACTCTACCAATTAATCTGGCAACGCGCGCTCGCCAGCCAAATGGCGGATGCTTTAATCGGCACGACTCGCATTGATATTTCCGCCAAAGGCACACCTTATATTTTTCGCGCCACAGGTTCAGTCATTAAATTTGACGGATTTTTAAAAGTCTATCCCACCAGCGCCAAAGAAAATATTTTACCCGCTTTAAAAAAAGACGAGAAAATAGACTTAGTGAACCTCGCGCCCAACCAGCACTTCACCCAGCCGCCAGCGCGCTATTCCGAAGCCGCATTAGTTAAGGTCCTTGAGGATTACGGCATTGGTCGGCCTTCCACTTATGCCCCCACAATTTCCACCATCCAAGAACGCGGCTATATCCAAAAAGAAGATCGGCGGCTCAAACCAACGGATTTAGCTTTATTGGTTAATGATTTATTGGTCAATCATTTCCCGAAAGTCGTTGATTACCAGTTTACGGCGCGACTCGAAGATGATTTAGATGAAATTGCCGCTGGTAAAATTAAATGGCAACCGGTGATTAAAAATTTTTGGCAGCCTTTTAAAGAAAATTTGGACAAAAAAGATAAAGAGTTAAATAAAAAAGATATCACTGAAGAAAAAACCGATCAAGTTTGCGAGCTCTGCGGCAAGCCGATGGTGATTAAAATGGGTCGGTTCGGAAAATTTTTGGCTTGCACGGGTTTTCCTGATTGCAAAAATACTAAACCCCTAAACGGCAACGGCCAAAATTCAGAGCCGCCCCGAGAAACCGGCGAGAAATGTCCGGAGTGCGGCAGTCCGTTGGTTAACAGAAAAGGGCGCTATGGCGAATTTGTCGGCTGTTCCAGTTACCCGAAGTGTAAATATATCAAAAAGGAACAGCCAGAACTTGGCCCCTGCCCGAAGTGCACTCAGGGAAAAATTGTGGGTAAACGTTCTCGCCGAGGATTTTTTTATGGCTGCAATCGCTATCCGGAATGTAATTTTGCGGTTTGGGGCAAACCGGTTATGGCCGAGGGCAAAACCGAGCCGGAAAAATGCCCAGACTGCGGCTCAATTTTGGTTTATGGACCAAAAGACAATATTAAATGTAGTAATAAGGAATGTAAATATAAGCGAGATTAGGTTATAAGCAAGATAAGCCCGCCTCCGCCAAGGCTTCGGCGGATGATTCTAACAAAAAATCCCCGATCGGGGATTTTTTGTATCCAATGCAAAATCTCAAACTAGCGCACCGAAAGAAAAGGAAACGACTGATAAAGCCAGATAAATCGGCAAGATTAACACAGCTAAAAGAACCGTAAAGGTGCGTGTAATATCAAAATCGGTATCGCTTAGCTCATCTAACTCTTGAACGGATTTTGCGGCCATTATCTTAGACATATTCTTTTGTTTTCCCCGCACTTAGGAAGTCTTCAAAGAATTGATAAATTATTATCTCTGACTTTAAAGTTGACAATAGAGGTAAGTTTGGCTCTTTTGATTATGGTATTTTTATCATTCTTTTCTTTAAATTATTGATACAGCCAATATAGCTTTTATAGCCTTTAATACTCTTTTAATAAATAGGGGTAAATATAGACTTCCTAAGTGCGGGGTTTTAATTTTTAATTTTGATTTTTAAAGGACAAAAAAACACGGCAAAAACCGCTCTTTTAAAAAATGTGATAAAAAATTGTGCGCTTGCCGGTTTTCATTTTTGTTTTTGTCCCGACTTGACGTCAGGATTTTTCCTTGCCCGTTAAATGTCTTAGGGCTCGCCTCGCTTCGCTTCGGCGAAGCGGGCAATTTTATCAAATTTAAAAAGATAGGCCAATTCCTATCTCACTAATAACAGTATAGCACACCTTATAAAAAAAGTCAAATCTCAAAAATCAAAATTTTTGTAATCGCCTTCGGCGATTTTTATTGTTAATTTTTTAATTTTAAGATGTAGTTTTGAGATTTGAGATTTAATTTTTGAAATTTTTAAAATGCGGCTGAAAGAGAGGCAGACCCTGAAACCTTGTTGATGCTAGGGTCCTCCTTTCAGACCGCAATTACATCATATCAATGGCAAAAAATAAAAACAAGATCTTTAAAATAATATGGGGAATTAACTATCCAAGCATTAAAAATCCTAAGTCCAAAATTCTAAATCCTAAATCCCGGCAAAGCCGAGGATCCTCGGTAAAACCGGGACAATATCAAAATCCAAATATAAAAAATGATTTTTTGAATTTTGGTTATTGAAATTTATTTGGAATTCAGGATTTGGAATTTAGAATTTAAAAAACACTTTATCATCACAAAGCCCTTTAGGTCAATCAAAAAATCAAAATTAAACAAGGTTTACCCCGCACTAAAGCTCGCGAATATTTGTATTTGAAATAGAGATTATCACTGGCGCGGATATCGCCTACGGCTGATTAAAAAAACTATGAATATAAAATTATCAGCTTGGTGCGGGGTGCTCGATTTTTCACCAAATCAGAGATTTAGGAAAAATCGGCAAAAGAAAATACCTCGCGTTTGCCACGAGGTATTTCCCGGTTCATAGGATCTATTCCTAGCATCAGAGGCATCTTAACATGACTTTCTAAATTTGTCAAGCGGCTTGACTTTTATTATTTCTTGTGCTATCATCATTATTATGTTATCTTGAAACTAGGACGTTCTTTGATCAACAACCAACCCAACTGGGTTGATTAACTCAAGGGAGATGAGTGATGAAAAAAATTGTAATTGTATTTCTGATTTTAGGACTGCTGATAGTCACTGGTCTTGTCTTCTATGACTGGGCCGGTGACTACCTGGCGGCCGCCGCCATGGCCGCCGATTTAACTCAATAACCATCTCACTCAATCAATACAAAGCCGCAAGACTAATTTGTCTGGCGGCTTTCTCTTATGATTAGATGATGTTTAACTGGCCTCTGAAAATTACCATCTAATATCACAAAATGGTCGGCCAGTTCCTGGAGAATAGCGACAAGTGCCAGCCGGACAACACCGCTGAACTCCGCCACCCCGGCACAAATCTTCACCGGCCGAACAACTACTAGGGATACAAAAGGGTATACCCGAAATATTCCCACAGGCATTATCAAACGGACAACAAACTGTCTTTTTATCACTGGTAGTCCCACAATCCTTAGTGCCCGAAGGACAGGGGTTATTACTATTAGGCGGGATACAGACAGCTATTTCACCGGTACACATCAAAACGCCAACGGTTTTTTTGCCACATGTTTCATCAGCTTTACAGCAGGTATCGCGATCTTTAGCATCACAAAGTTTTGGATATTGAGATGGGCAACTTTTAGCAGTGCAGTATTGTTTGCCGCAGGTGCTAGTGCACTCTTGCCCTTGCGTACAGCAATAATCGCCACATTCCGTTGTCCCCACCGGACAGCCACAGCCACTACAGGTATATCCTTCCGCTACTTGATCGCCAGTCACCACTTTGCCATTATTATCATAAACTGTTGTCTGCTGTAATGGACACCACATATCATATCTTCTTTCTTTTTCGCAGGTACTCTGATCGGTAATAAAATTATTTCTCGCTTCACAGCACCCAAGTGGAGGAGTGGACGGTAGAAACCCTTTAGAATCATCCTCGCCTGTACCAGGCAAAAACTGGCTGGCGGCATAACCAACGCCAATAATCACGGCCAAACCAACCGCCACGGCGACCACTTTGCCGCTCACTGGCGTTTTCGTTAAAAGTTTTAATTTTTTTGGCATAAAAACCTATCTTCATTATACTCCCAAAAAGCATTTTTCAACAATAATGATTATACATACCATAAAAAAATCCATGCAGCGGATTAATTTTATATAGTTTTATAATTTTAAATTGGATTTTTGATTTTTGACTTCTTCTATTTTTATTTATTTTACCACTTTTTACTCCTCACCTTATTTTTTTCGAAAAATGGCATTTTGAAATAAATAAGGTGGGTGATTAAAATCATTAAATAAACAATCATAAACCAACGCCATGGATACCAAGTGTCCGTTGGCACTGACGGAAAACAAGAGGTGTGAACGCAGTTAACATTATAATTGACGCTGGTAAAAAAACGGCTTAAAAAATAAAGCCCAGCGGCTTCCGCCAGACTAATGATTAAACTAACTTTCCCTTGACCTCTTTTCAATTTAACCAGATAAAGCGTCAAAAAACCCAAAGGCACTAAAAAGAAATGCTCTAAACTGATTAAGCGCGCCGGCCACAGCAATTCGGAAAAAAAATAATTGGTAATGCCGTATAAAGTTTTACCGGTTGTCGCCAGATAACCAAAATCAACTAACCAAAAAATTAAAGGAATGACGACTAAATTCAACTGGCTGGCAATTAAAACCGGCTGACGAAACAATAGACCTAAACCGATTAAAATCATCCCCACATAACAAAACCAAAGCACCCAATCCGGCTTGCCCCGAAAAACGGCAAAGGACATGGCAAACGCGCCATAGGCAAAAAAAAATAAACCGAGAATATCCACAAATGAATTGTTGATCTTCATTTAAGTTTAAAATTCTAAATACCAAAATCTAAATGTCAAATCAATGTCAAATATCAAAATGGGATATTTGAATTTTGGATTTTGGGTTTTATTTGACATTTGAAATTTGATATTTGTAATTTCTAAATCCCCTTATTCTCTTGCCACTCCTCCATCACCGCCTGAACTTCCGCGACGCCCACTTGCGGCCATTGGCCTGGAGCTTTACTGTCAGAATTTTCAATGCTGGTTTTAGAAGCCGCCTCATCCATCAAATCAATCGCTTTATCCGGAAAAGATTTGTCTTTAATCTGCTGAGAAGCGAGATGAACCGCGGCTAAAATCGCTTCATCGGTAATTTTAACTTGATGAAATTGTTCATACTTTCTTTTGATGCCTTCTAAAATAGCAACTGTTTCTTTTTTGGTCGGTTCGTCAATTAAAATCGGGTGCAGCCGCCGATCCAAAGTGACATCCTTTTTGATAAATTGTTTATATTCAGCCACCGTGGTCGCGCCAATGACCTGTAAATCGCCGCGGGCCAGCGCCGGTTTTAAAATATCATCCGCGTCAATCGCGCCTTCGGCGCCGCCGGCTTCGGCTAAGGTGTGAATCTCATCAATAAATAAAATGATGCTCCGCCGCGCCGCGGTAATTTCTTCGGTAATTTTTTTTAAGCGCTGTTCAAATTCGCCGCGGTATTTAGTGCCGGCTAAAAGCGCCGGTAAATCCAAAGCCAACACTTTTTTCTGCTGCAAAATCTTTGGTACTTTTTTATTAATAATCGCTTGAGCCAAGCCTTCAGCAATGGCAGTTTTGCCGACCCCGGACTTGCCAACCAAAACCGGATTATTTTTCGTCCGGCGGCAAAGCACCTGAATCGCCCGCTCAATTTCTTCTTCCCGGCCAATCACCGGGTCAAGTTTACCATCAGCCGCCAATTGGGTTAAGTCGCGGGCAAATTGAGCCAAGGTCGGCGTTGCTCCCCCGCCGCCGGCTAATAAACTAATGGGATTTTTTCGCCAAATAAAAAACAAGGCGATTAAAAATAAAATTGAACCAACTAATAAATAAGTAAAAAAAGGTGAAAGATTTAAAGTTGGCAGTAGCATTTCTTAAAAAATTAGAATTTTGAATTTTTAATTTTGATTCAATATTCTAAATTATTGAATATTCCCCGCCGAAGGCGGGTCCGCCTTGGGCGGAGAAATTGATTAAAAATTCGAATTTCAAAATTCAAAATTAATCTTATCTCTTGATTTAAGTCCACTTATTCCTTTATAATTATTATACCACAAATTTACCCTTAAAACAATAATGTTGTGTCTACTCTTGAAGATTTGTTAAAAATTTTAGAGCAGCAAAATCGTTCGGGCAACGGCCGGATTTCACTTTTGCCTAATTTTCGCCGTCATAAAATAGCCTATGATTTGGATCTGATTCATTTAGCCTATGATTATGCCCAGCAAGCCCATGAAGGTCAGTTGCGCCGTTCCGGCGAACCATATATTAACCATCCTTTAGGCACGGCCATCACTTTAGCCAAAATGGGAATGGATCAAGAAACGATCATTGCCGGTTTGCTTCATGACATCCCTGAAGACACTAATTATAGTCTGGTGGACGTAGAAAAAAATTTTGGTTCAGAAGTGGCAAATTTAGTTACCGGCATCACCAAGCTCGGCGTCATTAAATACCGCGGTATGGAAAGATACGCCGAAAATCTGCGCAACATGTTTATCTCCATGGCTCAAGACATCAGAATTATTTTAATCAAAATGGCTGATCGTCTTTATAACTTAAAGACACTCTCTGCTCTGCCGGCCGAAAAACAAAAACGAATTGCCCAGGAAAGTTTGGAAATTTATGCGCCGATTGCCAATCGTCTGGGGATGGGGCAGATTAAAGGCGAGTTAGAAGATTTGGCTTTTCCCTATGTTTATCCCAAAGATTATGACTGGATAAAAAAAGAAATTATGCCAAAAATTGCTAAAGAAAAAGAACATATCGAACGGGTCATCAAAATCATCAGAAAAGAATTAACCGAAGAAAAAATAAAAATTATTTCCCTTCATGGCCGGCAAAAACGGCTTTATAGTTTATACCAAAAATTAAAAAAACCGGCGTATGACGGTGACCTGACTAAAATTCACGATTTAGTCGCTTTAAGAATTATTGTTCCGACGGTGGCTGATTGTTATCATGCTTTAGGAGTGATCCATCGGCATTGGAAACCACTGCCCGGCCGAATTAAAGATTATATTGCCCAGCCAAAACCAAATGGCTATCAATCGCTTCATACCACGGTTTTTTGCGACGAAGGAAAAATTGTTGAATTTCAAATCAGAACCGCCCAGATGCATCAGCAGGCTGAATACGGCATTGCCGCCCATTGGCACTATAAAGAAATGGCTGGCCGCCCCAAAAAAATTAGCGACAAGGGCTATACCTTGCCTAAAAAATTCGCTTGGATTCAGGAGTTAGTTAATTGGCAAAAAAAAATTCATGACCATCAACAGTACTTAAAATCTTTAACCATTGATTTTTTCCGCAATCGGATTTTTGTCTTCACGCCCAAAGGCGACGTCATTGACCTGCCGGAAGACGCCACACCGGTTGATTTCGCCTACCACGTCCACAGCTGGATTGGCGACCACTGCGCCGGCGCTAAAATTAATGGCCAGATGAGTCGTCTGGATGGAACCTTAAAAAACGGTGATGTCGTGGAAATCATCACCGATAAAAACCGCAAAGGCCCAAGCCGCGACTGGCTCAACTTCGTCAAAACCAGCGCCGCTAAAGCCCGAATTAAAACAGCGAGTATCAAATGAATGTCTAAATTATTTTTCCGTTAACTTCCCGATTAAATTTTCTAACTCCTCTGGTGAATAAAATTCAATCACAATTGTCCCGGTTTGACCGGTTTTTTTAATAACCACTTTCGTGCCCAAGGTCGCCTGAAGCTTTTCTTCTAGGGCGGAAAGATTTGGATCTTTGGTCCGGCGAAAATGGCGTTTAACCGAAACTTTTTTGGCTTGACCTTCAGCCGCCCGGACGGTTAAATCACCTTTTAAAACTTGTTGGAAAAATTTTAAGCGCTGTTGCGGCGGCAAACCGGTAATCACTCGGGCCGTACTATAATTAATTTTGCCTTCAATTAAGGCTTTTTGGATTTCGGTTGGCAAGCTTAAAAGCCGCAAAGTATTAGTGATAACCGCGCGGCTTTTACCAACGCGCTTAGCGACTTCTTCTTGGGTCAAATTAAATTCATCAATTAAGCGCTGAAAAGCCACGGCCTCTTCAATGGAATTTAAATTTTTCCGCTGTAAATTCTCCACCAGCGCTAGCTCCAGTTTTTCTTGCTCTTTAACTTCGCGGATAATCGCGGGCACGGTTTTTAGCCCCAAAATCTGCGCCGCGCGCAGCCGCCGTTCACCGGCAATTACCTGATAAAAATTATCAGTGCTGGTGACAATCAAGGGCTGTAAGATGCCATGTTCCTTAATTGAATTAGTCAGATCCTCTAAACTCTGGTAATCAAAATCAGTCCGCGGCTGATGCGGGTTAGGTTTTATTTTTTGCACGGCCAACTGATAAATTCTTTCTTCGCTTTCAGAAACGGCTGAATCGGCTGCTAAAATTTTTTTGTCAATTTTTGGCGGAATCAATGAACTTAAACCTTTGCCTAAGCCGGTGGTTTTTACCATAGTATTAAAAATCAAAAGTTAAAAGGCAAAAGTCAAAATTTCAAGTTAAAATTCAAAAGTGAAAAATCGCCGTAGGCGATTACCCAACTTTTGACTTTTGGATTTTGACTTTTGAATTTCTAAATAATATTTTCCGCCATTAAAATTTCCCGCGCCAGCTCTTCGTAGGCCCGCGCTCCCACTGATTTGCTGTCATAAGACAAAATTGACTGGCCAAAACTTGGCGCTTCGGTTAATCTCACGTTTCTGGGAATAATCGTTTCAAAAACTCGATGCGGAAAATGGGTTTTTAATTCATTTAAAACTTGACCGGAAAGCTTATTACGCTTGTCAAACATCGTCACTACTGCGCCTAAAACCTGAAGTTCCGGCCGCAAATTTTCTTTTACCAAATTAACCGTGTTTAACAATTGTCCCAAGCCTTCTAGGGCAAAATATTCCGCCTGAACCGGAATAATTAATTCTTCCGCGGCGACTAAACCATTAATCGTCAGTAAATCTAGCGACGGCGGACAATCAATAATAATATAGTCATAATCATTTTTCACTTCCAAAAGCGAATTAGCCAAACGAAACTCACGATTATCTAAAGTGACTAATTCAACTCGCGCACCGGCTAGGTCTGGAGTGGCCGGCGCCACCCTATAACCCTGATGATTGGTGCCTAAAATAATTTCCCGAAAAGAAATTGGCTCAATTAAACTGTGATAAACGCCTTTAGTTAATTGGTTGAAATCAACACCCACGCCAGAAGTGGCGTTCGCCTGCGGATCAATATCAACTAACAAAACAAATTTTCCCAGCCAAGCTAAATAAGCGCCAAGATTAATTGCCGTCGTGGTCTTACCCACTCCCCCCTTTTGATTAACCAATGCGATAGTTCGTGCCATACCCCGTGTAGTGAAACTTTAACAATTAGTAAAAAGATAATTATCAGCGAATAATGTGAATATCAAATTTTCCAGCTGAAATTTCTACGCCCCGGGACTTCTTTGTCGCAGAAGTCGACCAGTCAAAGTTCTACTACAGGGCATGAATTAATTATAATAAAAAAAACCTTAATTGACAATTCATAAATTTTCATTTATATTACTATTTGAACTAGTAAATTACTTTTAATAAGCATTTGAGCGTGTGGCGGAACCCCACCCTAAGTCCAAATGAGTTATTCTAAATAATCTAGTTATTATTCCCGTAAACGGCTTCGCCTTACTTTAGAAAAAGTGGTCAAAGTTTTGATAATGGACTTAGGGCGGGGCAGACTGGTATATTTATCCCGCACCGATAATGCCCGGGTGGCGAAATTGGTAAACCTGCCCGCCTATGCCTGCGCCGAAGTGGCGGAACTGGTAGACGCGCACGACTCAAAATCGTGTGGACGTAAGTCCGTGAGAGTTCGATTCTCTCCTTCGGCATAGGTATAGGCAGGCGGGCGCGAACGGCTGTCCGCCTCTGGCGGAACTCAAAATCGTGTGGACGTAAGTCCGTAAGAATTCGATTCTCTCCTCGGGCAAATTATAACAGTTAACATTTAACAATTAACCCTTAACTTTAATAATTATTATGTTGACAAATAAACTATAGCAGAGTAGTATAACCAAGTTACTCATTAAATGTTAATGGTTAATTGTTATTTATCCGACGCGGGGTAGAGCAGTAGCAGCTCGCCAGGCCCATAACCTGGAGGTCGTGGGTGCAACTCCCACCCCCGCAACCATTCGGTCGCTTGCAGCGACTTCAAAGTGAATAAAGTTTCGGTGGGCAGGGCATCAGACCCTGCCCACCGACCAAGGGAGTATCCTCCTTTGGAATCCTCTTATGATCAGTGTTCGCTCGCTACCGCTCGCTCACAGATTTAATTATTGACTCCGCCTCATCCCTGCGGCAGAGACCGCAGGGTATTCGGCGGATTTGCATAATAAAAATTTAAATCTCAAAAATAAAAATTATGGGGGTCGCCTCCGGCGACTGGAATCATTACCAAAATTTTGATTTTTTCCGCCACAATAATCTATTTTAGAAGGTGCCGATGTAAAATCGGCATCCCGACTTTACGTCGGGAAAGGCGGGATCCCGCCAGAGGCGGTGATGACTTTTGATTTTTGAATTATTTAAGCCGAGGTAGCCCCTCACTTGGTCGTGACTAAGTATAATTATTGTTAGTATAATTGTTTAAAGATATTAAGTCGTTTCCAAGTGAGGGGCCGAGGTAGCTCAGTTGGTAGAGCGAAGGAATCATAACCCTTAGGTCGTGGGTTCGATCCCCACCCTCGGCACCACCGAGAAAAAGTCAACGATTTGGTAGTCGCCTCGCTTCGCTCGGCGACCAATTCGTATTCAATTTTGGGGGTAAAAACGAATTCACGGTTTCGCATTTTGGGGGAAGAAAATTTTTTAATCATAAAGTCGAAAATTATTAACTAATAAATTTATGAATATGAATTGGAAACCAACAAAAGGCAGAGTTATTTTTACTATTATTCTTTTTCTTGTTTTGTTTTTCATCGTAGAGTTTTTATGGGGTAGTATTTTCAGAACATTTGATGCGCCACAGAATTATGGGTTTCCCTTTACCTATCTAATAAATGGGGGCTGGATGACTCCTAGCGGTCCGGGTGGAATTAATGAGTTTTACTGGACTGGGCTTGCTGGCGATGTTATTACTTGGCTTATAATTTCTTATGTTTTGAGTGTTTTTATAATTCGCAAAAAGAAAAGATTGGAAAATTCAAGTAGTTAAACGACTACTCGCTTGAACCGTAACTCTGGTATTGTTTTGCTTCACAAATTTTTAAATTCGTATGCCGCCAAAGAAAAACTTGAAATTGTCAGCGGTGCGGCTCCGCCGCCTTTCCGAATTTTTTCGCGGGGGAACTTCCCTGCCTTGCCGGCAGGCAGGCTCGCCGCCGCAGGCGGCGAAATGCGTTCGGACTAATTCAAGAATACTGTATAGAAATTACAAAAATCGTTTATTTTAACGAAAAATTCCGTATAATCGGAATTTTTTGTTGCTTGTGGACAAAATTTTTGATAAAATAATAATACACTCTTAAACATAAATCCCTTCGAGCAAAATCAAGAATTTTTCTTAACCTGAAAATCAAGTATAGTTCTCGATTAAACTCGAACAATAATAAAGGTTTATTACTAAATGTATTTAACCGTTCATGCGGCGGCCGGGGTTTTAATTGGCAGCTATATCAACAGTTCGCCCATTTCTTTTCTCGTCGGGTTTATCTCGCACTTTTTTTTGGATATGCTCCCCCATCGCGACGGCAATTTCCCTCGACGTGGCCACACGGCTAAAAGTTTAAGCCGCTTATATTTTAACAAAATCGTTAGCTTGATTTATTTTGATATTTGTTTAGCCATTATCGTGGCGGCCATGCTTTTTACCAATAATTATTAT
Organism: Candidatus Buchananbacteria bacterium RIFCSPHIGHO2_02_FULL_39_17; assembly: GCA_001817425.1. GTDB lineage: Bacteria > Patescibacteriota > Patescibacteriia > Buchananbacterales > UBA6539 > HO2-39-17. Next base: position 21,250 of record MHII01000025.1, read on the forward strand.
TTTTTGGATCAATCAATTATTTGGGGGATGATTGGCGCCATCCTGCCGGATATTTTTCAAGCCTTAAGTTTTTTTTGGAAGAAAAATCGTTTCTTGAAAAAATTTAATGAATTCCATAATTTTTTACATTACACCCCGGAAAAACAAATTTCTTTTATTTTAGGCAATCTGACTCAACTGGTCACTTTAATTATTCTCATTAATCCCTTAATTGATTTTAAGATTTAACATAATTGACTTTTCGTTTAATTAATTATTTACCCCGCTTTTAAGTTTTAGCGGGTTTTAAAATCTTAACTTATTTCTTATCTTGACTCACTCACTTACCTTGACTGATCACTATGTTTTTAACCGTCCACGCTGCCGGTGCCATTGTTGTCAGCCAATTTACGACTAATCCGCTACTGGCTTTTTTGGTTGGCATGATTAGCCATCTTGTGCTTGATTTGCTCCCGCACGGCGATCAAGTTTTAATTGAAAATAAATCTTTTCCCAATAAAAGCGAAGTTTTAAAAATAAAAAAATTAGCGGCCACAGATGTTATTGCCATGTTTATTGTCTTAAGCTTACTTTACCGGTTTGGTTTTCTGCCTTTATCATTAGTAATTTTCATGGCGGTTTTTGGCAGCATTTTGCCGGATTTTATCACCGGGGTTTATATTTTAAAAAAATTTAGGTGGCTGAAGTCGTATGTCGATTTTAAAATCTGGCTTCATTACGTTTTTAATAATTTTACCGTCTCTTTAAAAACCGGTTTGATCATTCAATTAATTTTTTTAATCGGATTTTTGCTACTCATCATCTTTTAAACGATCTTCTCTTCTGAAATGTTTGGTTATTTTAGCTATCAATGTTATGAAGAAGCAGTTTTTAAATTTGTTATTAAAAATTTTAAGTTCTAAAAAACTATTTCTCTCTAGTCGTCACCTCTGTCCATCAGGTTATAAATTTCTTTTTGTCTTTTACCTTCGGTAAGCCACTTTTAGTGGCAAAAATGGCCAAAACCATTGGGGGCAACAATTTCCGCCAAAGGCGGATCAGCCTCTGGCTGGCGCCCATCCTTTCCAATCTGGTTTTAATCGCTCTCGCCTTGGGTCTCAATGTTGCCCCCAAACCCCTTTGTCTTGCAGAACAGCAATAGTGACTTAAACGCTATAACTTAGCTTCTAAACAAAGCCGCAAGCCTTGAAAAACGTCGCGAATTTCAGAAAATTGGCGCCAATTACCTTACATTGCCAGTGTTTGCAGGTCGCCTTTAGGCGACCAAGTTGGCAATGGGCGCCAATTTTCGTTAAGAAATTCGCCCAGTTTTTCAATTTGCTTGCGCTTTTGGCGCCACCTTTTCTAAAAAGGTGGCAGAACAAATTAAATCTTCAATAATTTCTCAAATTTTCCTTTTTTCTTAAACGGGCCAATCAAGGCAAGATTTAATTGCTTTTGTTGAAAAAGTTGCCGTGCCACTTTTTTTATTTGCATTTGACTAACGGCAAAAATCTTTTTGAGGCGCTCTTCGGGCGTGTAAATTTTATTTAATAATAGTTGTTGCTTGCCGTACCAATCCGCCACGCTTTCCGAGTCTTCAAGCTCTAAAACTAATTTTCCTTTCAAAAAATTTTTAGCGTCAGCCAATTCTTTGACGGCCACGCCATTGGTTCTAATTTTTTTCAGTTCTTGCAAAATTAAGGTAATCGCCTGATTAATCCGCTTTTTGTCTAAACCGGCGGCAACTAAAAATATGCCCGAATCTTGAAAAGCGTCAAGTTCAGTTTTAATGTAATAAGCCAAGCCGTGCTGTTCGCGGACCACGGTAAAAAGCCGCGAACTCATATTGCCGCCCAAAATCACGGCTAATAAATAAAGCGGAAAAATTCGACGGTCACCTAAAGCATAGGCCGGAAAACCTAAACCGAGCTGGACTTGCTCGCTTTTTTTAAAAAGCAGTCCGAGTTGAGGCTGATGTTGATTAATTTTGATTTGAGAAAAATTAATTTTATTTTTTCGGCCTTGACTAAAACCAAAATACTTTTTCGCTAAATTTTTCACTGGTGAATCTTTAAAATTACCGGCAACAGTCAAAACCATTTGTCCTGGTTGATAATGTTTCTCTTTATAGCTTAAAAGATCATGGCGCGAAATTTTTTTAATCACTTTTTTGGGACCAGCGATTGACCAGCCTAAAGGATGGCGGCCAAAAATGGTTTGTCCAAATAAAATTGGTAAATACATCAACGGATTATCCTGATACATATTAATTTCTTCAATAATAACGCCGCGCTCTTTTTCAATCTCTGAAGGCGGAAAAGTTGAATTAAAAATCATATCCGCCAAAATATCAAAAGCCAGTTCAATTTTTTCGGCGGCTAACTTAATATAATAACCAGTGTGGTCTTTACTGGTAAAAGCGTTATATTCAGCGCCAACGGCATCTAATTCTTTAGTTAAATCTAGACTGGTTGGCCGTTTTTTTGTGCCTTTAAAAAGCAAATGTTCAACAAAATGAGAAGCGCCATTCAAATTTTTCGTTTCATAACGGGAACCAACTGGCAACAAAACTAAAACCGTCGCCGCCTTAGTTTCTTTCAGCGGCGCGGTGATCAGAGTTAAACCATTGGTTAATTTTTGTTTTTGATACATCATAAAAAGTCAAAATTTAAAAGGCAAAAGTCAAAAGTTCAAGTCAAAAGTAAAAATTTTAATCACTTTTGATTTTTGAATTGTAACTTTGCTTTTTGAATTTTGACTTTTAACTTATTTTAATTTTTCTGCAAAATAATCCCCCATCTCCCCAATTTTAATCCTCTCCTGTTTCATCGTATCCCGATCGCGCACGGTCACGGCTTTATCTTCTAAGCTGTCAAAATCAATTGTCACGCAATAAGGCGTGCCAATTTCATCTTGGCGGCGGTAACGGCGGCCAATAGAAGAAACGGCATCATAATCACAAGACCAATTCTGCCGCAACTGATCATAAATTTCTTTAGCCGCCTTAGTTAAATTCTCTTTTTTCGCTAACGGCAAAACCGCGATTTTAATTGGCGCCACTTTTTTATCAAACCTCATTACCACTTCTAAATCTTTAGTTGATTCCGTTGTGGTTGTCCGACCACCTTCAATTTCCGTATAAGCATCAACTAAAACGGTCAACAAGGTCCGATCAACCCCAGCCGACGGCTCAATGACATAAGGGATAAATTTTTTGCCGGCTTCATCAGTATAATCTAACTCTTGGCCGGAAAACTTTGAATGTTGTTTTAAGTCAAAATCCTGGCGATTGGCAATACCTTCTAATTCTGACCAATCGGAAAATGGAAAATTATATTCCACGTCCGAACAAGCCGCAGCATAATGAGCCAATTCATCTTTAGTATGAGACCGCCGCCGCAGATTTTCTTTTTTAATGCCTAAAGCTTTAACATACCAGTCAAAGCGATTTTTAAGCCAATACTCATAGTATTTTTTTGCCTCTTTCGGTTCGCAAAAATATTCAAGCTCCATTTGTTCAAATTCGCGAGTGCGGAAAATAAAATTGCCCGGTGTAATTTCATTTCTAAATGATTTGCCGATTTGGGCAATGCCAAAGGGCAATTTTAGCCGCATGGAATCTTTCACATTTTTAAAATTGACAAAAATCCCTTGGGCAGTCTCGGGACGCAAATACACGGTTGCCCCTTCGTCTTCCACTGGCCCCATAAAGGTTTTAAACATTAAATTAAACTGCCGCGCGGCGGTTAATTCGCCACCGCACTCAGGGCAGGTCGGCATTTTTTTCGGCTTTTCCTTCATGGTGCCTAAATCAGGCTTAGCCGAAGTTGGCACTAAAATATGGTCAGCCCGAAACCGGCGCTTGCATTTTTTGCAGTCAACCAAAGGATCCGTAAAACTTTTTAAATGCCCGGATGCCTCCCAAGTCTTAGAGTGCATTAAAATTGCCGCATCCAAACCAACCACGTCGTCTCGTCTCTGAACCATCTCCTGCCACCAAAGCCGCTTGATATTATTTTTCAACTCCACGCCCAATGGGCCGTAATCATAAAATGAATTGAGCCCGCCATAAATTTCGGAGGACTGAAAAATAAAACCTCGCCTTTTGCACAACGAGACGAGCTTTTCCATTAGATTATCATCGGATTTTTTAGTTTTAGCCATAACTTTAGGATAATAAATTTTTGCCTTTTTTTCAAGGGCAAAACAAAAAAAGAAAGGCGCCACACCGTAAAGTCAGTGTGGCGCGATGTGACAAAAAAAGGTACGAAGTTGAAAGTAAAAAGGGAAACCAGGAAACTACGGAACGGGAGCGCAAACCGCCACTGGCACCGTAGGGATCGGCGTAATCGACCCCGAACCTGCCGACTTTCCAGCCCACACTCGGAACACTGCCATCGGAGCTGCGCGAACCAGAACACAAATTCCAATTAACATTATTGAGGCGTTGGCCATTGGTTCATTTGAAATACCACGGCTCCAAAACCAACCCCTCTAATAGAGTATTACCGGGAACGCCATAGGCCGCCAGTTGAATCGCTGAGAGGTTTTTCAATTCCTCATCTGGCTCCTCCCGATCACGTAGCCAAATAGCGTAGTGGTCGGTCGGCTCGCGGTCATTCCGACCCTGGACTGCCGCGTCCAAATCCTGGACCCAGCGCCAGCAGGGAAACAGCGATTCACATTTGGCATAGACTTGATTGCAGGTCAGACCCTGTGCGATAAACATCAGCCAGCCAAACCCCTGCCGCTGAATCGGCACGCGAACCACGGAAAAATCCACTTTGAGTTGATACTTATCATAGTAGTGCTTTTCCCACTCCTCGGCAAATTTGCCAATAGCACTGTCGGCATCAAGTACCGCTCTGAACTTTTGGGGCTCTGCCGGCATCAGCAACTGCCGTACTCCTTATTTGAGCAAACGACTGCCGATATATTTTTGAGCCAGCTCTAGCGGCATATCCCAAGGGATTACCTTAAGTTATTGCCAGACCTAATTCAAGTTTCTGCTCGGCGCTTAGCAGGACATTCCCTTGCTTACTCATGGGCATTTCCTTTCCTTAAAAAGAACACTAACTTCCTGATTTCACCGTCAGAATTACGGTTTTCTCACCTTTTGCGAGAATATTTTACAATAGCATATTCTAAGTTGTATCAACCCGCC
>MHII01000026.1:0-238 GCA_001817425.1 Candidatus Buchananbacteria bacterium RIFCSPHIGHO2_02_FULL_39_17
GGTAAGGGAAGCTTTGAAGGCGCATAAAGAATTGAGATTTAAGTTTGAGCCGGAAGGAAGCAAGATTGTGTTCAACGGATAACAAGTAAAAATTTTGTTATAATGGGCTATTTAAGCCCACCCACTAAAAAACGATTTTAGGAGCATATATAAAATTTTTTTAACAATAGGCTGTAACAAAGTCTTATGAAAACAGGGCTAACCATTCAGGCAAAACCCGAGGGTTTTGCTACACGCA
>MHII01000026.1:286-471 GCA_001817425.1 Candidatus Buchananbacteria bacterium RIFCSPHIGHO2_02_FULL_39_17
GATTGCCAAGGAAGAACATCAAGAAACTTTTAGGAAAGCCTTTGATTGCATATACAATAGAAGCGGCCAAAAAGGCAAAGAACTTAGGCAGGATTTTTGTTTCAACGGAAGACAAGGAAATTGCAAAAATTGCAAAGAAATACGGGGCAGAGGTTATTGACAGGCCAATTGAACTTGCAACAGAT
>MHII01000026.1:831-1531 GCA_001817425.1 Candidatus Buchananbacteria bacterium RIFCSPHIGHO2_02_FULL_39_17
TTTCTGGCAGCAGAGGCTGCGCTGAAAAAAATAAAAGGGAAGAAAAAGTGAGCATGGAAATATTCGGGAGAGAATTGGGAAAGGAATGCTTCATTATAGCAGAAGCCGGTTCGAATCACAACGGAGATGTAAAAATCGGGAAAAAACTGATTGAAGCTGCAAAACAGGCGGGCGCGGATGCAGTTAAGTTCCAGGCATTCAAAACCGAGGAGCTTGTGATTAAAAACGCGCCGAAAGCCGGTTACATGAAAAAAGGAAAGGAAAAAGATTTGTTTGAATTGCTGAAAAAATTGGAACTGGGCGAAAATCAGCATAAGGAACTATTTGACTATGCGCAAAAAGTTGGGATCCCAATTTTTTGGAGTGTTTTTGACAGGAAGAGTGCAGATATGATTGAAAAAATAGGCGCAGAGATTTTTAAAACAGGTTCAGGAGAGCTCACTGATATCCCATTGCTAAAATATCTTGCTGAAAAGGGAAAGCCAATGATAATTTCAACAGGAATGTCTGATTTAGAGGAAGTCAGGAACGCAGTGGAAGCAGTTGGCAAAAATATTGCATTGTTGCACTGCACAACAGGCTATCCGTGCAAAATTGAAGACGTTAATTTACGCGCAATGAAAACTTTAGCCGAAGAATTTAATGTTCCGATTGGATATTCAGACCACACACTGGGGATTGAGGTTTCGCTTGCAGCTGT
>MHII01000026.1:1604-1746 GCA_001817425.1 Candidatus Buchananbacteria bacterium RIFCSPHIGHO2_02_FULL_39_17
TCTTTGAACACCAGGGAGTTTTCAAGATTGGTTGGAGGAGTAAGGGAAGTTGAGAACGGAAAAAAAGTTACAATTAAAGATTTGGAAACAATTCTTGGAAGCGAGAAGAAACAGCCTTCAAAAAACGAGCTTGAGGAAAGAG
>MHII01000026.1:1788-3119 GCA_001817425.1 Candidatus Buchananbacteria bacterium RIFCSPHIGHO2_02_FULL_39_17
AAGGGGAAACTATTGCTGAAAAAATGCTCGCAGTCAAGCGGCCGGGAACTGGGCTGAGCCCGAATAAGTACTGGAGCCTAATTGGAAAAACAGCAATAAAAGCAATTGAAAAGGACGAGCAGATTAAGTTTAATTTAATAAAATGAATTGAAACCTTCGGTTTCAAATATGTTCGCTTCGCTCACATGAGGAAAATAGCAGTTGTTACTGGAACAAGGGCAGAGTATGGAATTCTGACTAGTGTAATGGATGCAATTAAGAAGGAAAAAGGGCTGAAAGCCGGATTTGTTGTAACAGGAATGCATCTTTTGAAAGAATTTGGAAACACAATTAATGAAATCCGAAAGGACAGATATCCGATTTGGGCAGTTGTGCCAATGCTAAAGAACACAAAAACTCCTGAGGGAATGGCAGAATCTTTAGGGAGAGGGGTGCAAGGCATGGCAAAGGCTTTTGAAAAAATAAAGCCGGATATTGTTGTTGTTCTGGGGGACAGGGATGAGCCACTGGCTGCGGCTGCGGCTGCTTCGCACATGAACATTCCGGTTGCGCACATTCATGGAGGCGAGGTAACAGGAAGCATAGATGAGTCTATCAGGCACGCAATTACTAAATTTGCACATATTCATTTCGCAGCCACGGCAAAAAGCGTTGAGCGGTTGAAAAAAATGGGCGAAGACAGGTGGAGAATTCATTTGGTTGGAAGCCCTGGGGTTGATTCAATTAAAAATAAGAAATTGATGGGCAGGAAAGAAATTGAAAGGAAGTTTGGATTTAATAACGGAAAAATAATTTTGGCAGTCCAGCATCCTGTAACAACTGAATATAAAGTTGCAAAGAAGAATATGAACGAAGTTATTTCAGCGCTGCTCCAGTTAAACGAGCAGACAGTTTACATTTACAGCAATTCGGATGCAGGATATAACAAAATGATGCAGCAGGTTTTGAAACGTGCAAGAAAAAATAAAAAGATAAAACTTTTCAAAAATTTAAACCACATTCTCTATCTCAGTACAATGAAAAATGCGGATGTTATGATTGGAAACTCAAGCAGCGGATTGATAGAAGCGCCGTCTTTGCAGACGCCATATGTTTTAATCGGGACAAGGCAAAGCGGAAGGGAAAGGGCAAAGAGCGTTATACAAGTTGATTACAAAAAGGCGCAGATTGTAACTGCGGCAAAAAAAGCAATGCGCAAGAAACTAGGAAAGGTGAAAAATCCCTTTGATCCGTTTGGGGATGGTAGAGCAGGAGTGCGAATTGCACGGATTTTAAAGAAAGTAAAAATTAATGAAGGGTTAATTCAAAAGAGGATGGCTTACTGATGGCAA
>MHII01000026.1:3213-3759 GCA_001817425.1 Candidatus Buchananbacteria bacterium RIFCSPHIGHO2_02_FULL_39_17
CGATGGAAAAATTGGAAAAACAATTGATGGGGTGAAAGTTATTGGTGGCACAAAAGATTTTGCAAATACTAGCGCAAATTCGTTTATAGTGGGAATTGGTTGCTCTAATTTAAAAGCTCGTGCAGAACTTTTTGAAAAGGCAAAGAAGGCAGGACTGAAGCCGATTAATGCGATTAATCCTACTGCGCTGATAGATGAAAGCGCAAAAATTGGAAAAGGAGTTACAATTTTTCCAGGAGTTGTAATAAACAAAGATGCAGTTGTCGGAGATAATGTAACAATTTATTCAGGAGTTGTGATTGAGCACGAGTGTGAAATTGGAAATCATGTTTACATCGGACCGGGAGCGCATTTATCCGGAACAGTAAAGGTAGGAGAAGGAACTTTTATCGGAGTGGGCGCAAATTTTATTCAGGACTTGAAAATCGGGAAAAACTCGGTTATTGGAGCAGGGGCTGTTGTATTGGAAAATGTGCCGGATAATGTTGTTTATGCAGGAGTTCCTGGAAAAGTTTTGCGAAAGCGCGGAAAGGAGGAAGTTGGAGT
>MHII01000026.1:3766-3921 GCA_001817425.1 Candidatus Buchananbacteria bacterium RIFCSPHIGHO2_02_FULL_39_17
AACAAATGAAAATTCCGCTTGCAAAACCGTATATTGGCGAAGAGGAAGTAACTGAAGTAACAAAAGTTGTAAAATCTGGATGGCTTTCAATCGGGCCTTACTTGAAAAAGTTTGAGGAAGAGGCTGCAAAGTTTGCAGGCACAAAATATGCGATT
>MHII01000026.1:3931-4887 GCA_001817425.1 Candidatus Buchananbacteria bacterium RIFCSPHIGHO2_02_FULL_39_17
CAGGGACTTCAGGACTGCATTTGTGCGTGAAAGCAGCAGGAATAAAACAGGGAGACGAAGTAATCACAAGCCCGTTTTCATTTATTGCAAGCTCAAACCCGATTATTTTTGAGGGAGGCAAGCCGGTTTTCGTGGATGTGGATGAAAAGACTTACAACATGCGGCCGGAATTAATTGAAGAGGCAATTACAGAAAAAACAAAGGCAATTTTGCCTGTGCATATTTTTGGCCAGAGCTGCGAAATGGATGAGATTATGAAAATCGCAGAGGAACACGATTTAAAAGTTATAGAAGATGCCTGCGAATCAATCGGCGCAACTTACAAGGGCAAAAAAGTCGGCACGTTTGGAGAAAGCGCAGTGTTTGCATTCTATCCAAACAAACAAATGACAACAGGAGAGGGCGGAGTTATAGTAACAGACAGCGAGAAAGTGGCAAAGTTGTCCAGAAGTTACAGGAATCAGGGCAGAGGGGAGGTTGAAGAATGGCTGGACCATGTAAGAATCGGCTATAATTTCAGAATGGACGAGATGAGCGCTGCAGTTGGCACAGTTCAGATGAAAAGGCTGCCGTGGATGATAAAGGAAAGGCAGAGAATCGCAGAAACTTACAATAAAAAACTCGGAAAAATAGATGGAGTAATAACGCCGTATACCTCTCCAGATAATACAAACACCTGGTTTGTCTATACTATTCGCGTAGATGAGGGAATTAACCGCGATAAGGCAATGGAATACCTGAATAAAAACGGAGTTGCAAGCAAGCCGTATTTCCCGAGCCTGCATTTACAGCCTATTTATAAAGAACTTCTTCCATATAAGGAAGGGGATTTCCCGGTTTCTGAGGCCATAAGCAAAAGCATTTTGGCACTGCCGTTCTTTATAACGCTCACAAACTAGGAAATTGAATACGTAACTGAAAAAGTGGGGGAAGCAGTAAACTCTGCAAGCAAAAAA
>MHII01000027.1:0-6462 GCA_001817425.1 Candidatus Buchananbacteria bacterium RIFCSPHIGHO2_02_FULL_39_17
TAATTATTCCATCCCGCCGTAGGCGGGACTCTATAATTTTGACTTTTGATTTTTGAATTTTGAATTTGAGTTCGTGCTGAACATAAGTGAAGCACGAACGAACTCACAGCTTCGGTACGACGTTTAGCCCCGGTACATTTTCGGCGCAATTCGACTTGACCAGTGAGCTGTTACGCTTTCTTTAAATGATGGCTGCTTCTAAGCCAACATCCTGGTTGTTTGAGTCAAATTACTACCTTTGACACTTAACGTCGATTTAGGGACCTTAGCTGGTGATCAGGGCTGTTTCCCTTTTGACTAATGGAGCTTAGCCCCCATAGTCTGACTCCCAGACATTCCGTAACGGTATTCGGAGTTTGGTTGAGAACGGTAGGATCGCTCCATCCGCTCCCATTCAGTGCTCTACCCCCGCTACTACTGTCTGAGGCTAGCGCTAAAGCTATTTCGAGGAGAACCAGCTATTACCAGGTTCGATTGGAATTTCACCGCTAGCCACGACTCATCCCAAAGTTTTGCACAGCTTATGGGTTCGGGCCTCCTCCGGCTGTTACACCGGACTCACCCTGGTCATGGCTAGATCACCTGGTTTCGGGTTTTGTCAAAACGACAAGTTTGCAAATCGCAAATGGCAAATCGCAAATCTTGAAAGATAAGCGATTCGCAATAAGCGATAAGCAAACGCGGGCGATTAACCCTCGCTTTCACTATGCTTGCGCCCTGTTCGGGCTTAAGCTAAGCCGCATTGACAAACTCGTTGGCTCATTCTTCAATAGGCACGCCATGACCGCTGCTCCGCAGCGGAAATTCGAATTTTTAATTTTGATTCAATATTCTAATATTTGAATATTAAAAATTGATTCAAAATTCGAGTTTCAAAATTCAAAATTCCCGTTGCGAAGCAACGGCGCTGACTCCTTGTAAGCAAATGGTTTCAGATACTATTTCATCGCCCTCACCGGGCTGCTTTTCACCTTTCCCTCACGGTACTTGTTCACTATCGATCATCAAAAGTATTTAGCTTTGCCGCATAGTCGCGGCGGCTTCCCACAGGGTTTCACGAGACCCGTGGTACTCAAGATAAACGCTGTAGAGTTACAACCCCTTTCGCGTACAGGGCTATCACCTTCTCTGGCGCCGCTTTCCAGCGGCTTTCACTAGGGAAGTTATATTTTTTTCTCTACCTTAATTTGCAAGAATTAAAATGCACTTATCTTTCAACTTTCTGCAAACATTGCGGGCTTGCACCCTTAGAAACTTTCATTAAACCTTTTGCCAAAAATTGACAAAAAATTTAATGAAAGAAATGGTCTACAGAATTTGAGCTGTTCCCTTTTCGCTCGCCACTACTTAGGGAATCAGCAAATCACAAATGGCTGATCGCTAATCCACGCCAAAGCGCGATTGGCTAAAAGTCATTTGCAATTCGCAATTTTTTTCTTTTCCTTCGGCTACTGAGATGTTTCACTTCGCCGAGTTATCTTCATTACCCTATTGAATTCAGGTAATGATGTTCCGCTCTTCCAGCGGAACGGGTTGCCCCATTCGGAAATCCCCGGTTCAAAGGTCGCTTGCCACCTCCCCGAGGCTTTTCGCAGGCTGCTACGTCCTTCTTCGTCTTTTGATGTCGAGGCATCCACCATTTGCCCTTGTCCTTCTACATTAACCACAAGAATTGAGAGACAAACTTAAAAAGTTTGCACTATTCTTGATTTTTTTATTTATTTTAAGATGCTTGGTACGTTGATCTTTACTATTTATTGTTGTCAAAGTTCTTTCCTGGCAACTATCATCTGTCATTCTGAACTTGTTTCAGAATCTCCGCCAATAGAGATACTGAAATAAATTCAAATGACATTTTTTTCTAATTTTCTAAAAAATTTCGCGAGAAACAAAAAACCGCTCACCCAGGCGAGTGGCGGCAATAAAAACCGAAAATCAGGCGCTCACACGCTTGGGAATTTAATAATTAATGAAAGTTTTATCATAATTCCTTTGATTTTTGCGGTTATTGGTCGTCTTGTTAATAGCTTGAGACGACTTAACTCAACTCTCTCATTATATATTATTTATAAATTAGTGTCAACCCCTCGTCCTAAAAATTTATTTTTTGTCTTGGCTAAGCTGTTTTTTGGCTAAATTAACCGCTCGGCCGAGCTGAACCGTGATGATAACTACCAAAGTGGTAATAAACAGGGCATAACTAAATAAAACTAATAAATTACCACCGGGTTGGGGGAAAAAAGTGGTAAAAAACGCTTTAATTGCCTCGTTCCAAGCCAAAGCCGCGACTAAACCAAAACCAGAAGTTGCCAATGCCGCCACCTGCTCTAAAATTTCAATTTTTAAATTATGTTTTTCTTGCTGGGTTGGTTTTTGCTCGGGCATGTTTTTGAGTTAATAATTTGACGGACAAGGAGACCTCGATCTATACACCTCTACCCCGCTATGTCATCCCCGCCCCGTAACAGTACGGGGTAAACTCCGGCGGGAATCCATTTTACTTTTTGACACTAGATTCCCGCTTTCGCTCGCCTCGCTTCGCGGGCGAAGCGGGCGGGGATGACAATCCTCAAGATTTAAACTTATAAAATAGGTTCGTATCGCGTTGTAGATACTCACCACAGATAGGACAAGGTTAGAATTAGAAAAATTTTGATGGGCTTCCGCATAGGAAGCCCATCAAAAAATAGGAAAAGTTGAACCTTGTTTGTTCTTGGTGTCAGAGGTGGGACTCGAACCCACACGCCTTGCGGCACTAGCTCCTAAGGCTAGCGTGTCTGCCAATTTCACCACTCTGACATATGCCTCTTACTAACTAAGGTAAGGGTTTGTATATTTACCCCGCTTCAGGCCGCAAGAAAAACTTAAATTTCACATCAGTAAGCCGTAGGCGACTCCGCGCGGCTAATAAAGATAAAATTTTAGAAGGTAACATTCGCAGGCTTGGTGCGGGGTTCCGCCACCCTGGCAAATTTTCTTAATCTTGCTTAATACTTATCTTGCTTACAAACCTATCTTGCTTATCTTGCTTACTTCACTAATCTAAGCATCACCAATTTTAACTTAGTTGTCAAACCATTAACATTTTTTAATTATGGCTTTAATATTTAGTCAGACCAATGAACCTTGAACTAATGAGGAGGGGCAGAAAATGTCAAAAATTGTAGAAGGAAAAATTGTATTTAAAAGAAAAGAGATAATTCAGTTCATTGCTTCATGTCTCGACCTTCCCGAGTCAGCAATTACGGAAGAGACTATAATTCCTTATACTCTGCAGGTTGCCCTAGTGTATAGGTTTAGTCGATCTTTAAGAATACAAGACATTAACAATTTCCGAGTCAAAGATGTATTAAGCCAAATGGCCATAGACGCTGCCTAAGCGTCTTTTTAATTTCTTAATTCTGACTTATAAATTCTCTTAAACTGAAAAAAATTTTAGTGCTCTCTCTTAAACTAAGAGGGAGATGGAGGGAGTTACCCGATCGTCAATCTTACAATTCTCGGTTCTAACCATTTCTCCCCTTAAGTTAAGGGGAGGCGAGGAGGGGTTATTAGGTAATATCATAACTCCCCTTTATCCCCCCTTAATCTTAGGGGGGAAATTTTGGAGTTTTTAAAAACTCCTTAATGATTTCTTCCACCTCTTTAGCATTTTTCGTTGCCATTAATTTAATCCTTAATTCTTTGGCGCCGTCAAAACCACTGACATAGGCCTTGAAATGTTTTTTCATAATGGCAAAGTTTTTTCCGCCCGAGGCGTGCTCCAGAGGCGCATCAGCCTCTGACTGAGACCCGCCTTTGGCGGGTTGCATCAATAATTTTTCAAACAGCTTCGTGTGCTCAACTAAAACATTAAGGCGTTGTGATAGTGGTGGAAGAAATCCCGCCCCAACTCGTCGCTCGGGCAAATGGGCAAACAACCATGGATTGCCAAAAATTGCCCGACCTAGCATTACGCCATCGCAACCGGTTTCTTTTGCTTTCTGCCGAGCCTCGGCTAAATCTTTAACATCGCCGTTGCCAATAATTAAAGTGCCACTGCCTTTAGCCATGGCAACGGCTTGCTTAACCAAATGCCATTTCGCCGGCACGTTAGACATTTCTTTTCGGGTGCGGGCGTGAACAGTAATTGCCGCTGGTTTTTGCTCCAATAAAATTGGCAGCCACTCTTTTAAATTATCTTTCGTGTCGCCGGTTCTGGTTTTAATGGAAATCGGTAAATCCCCGGCCCCTTTTTTGGTGGCAATAATAATTTCGGCCGCTAATTTTGGATCTTTAATTAAAGCCGCGCCGGCGCATTGTTTCATCACTGATTTATCCGGACAACCCATATTAATATCAATGCCGTCAAAACCGAGCTTGACTGCGAGTCTGGCGCACTGATAAAAATTATCCGGCTTGGCGCCAAAAAACTGGGCCACAATCGGCCGCTCGGTTTCCTCATATTTCAAATCAATCAAAAGTGCTTTTTTACCGGCGGAGCATAAACCGTCGCAGGAAACAAACTGAGTAAACATTACCTCTGGCTTGCCGTATTTAGCAATAATAAACCGAAAAACGGCGTCCGTGACATCCGCCATCGGTGCTAAAGCAAAAAATGGTTTTTCTAAATTGTCCCAAAATGATTTTTTCATAGATAAGTAATACTACCAAAAATTAACGTATACTTCAATAACATTCAAAGATTATATATAAAAAAATCCCTCGCACCAACTCTGTTTTTTGAGAGTCAGTGCGGGGATGCGAATCATAAAGGGACATAAGGACTTGGGAGTCCTTAGGGGCTAAGCACCGAAGCGCTCTATTTGCGACGCAGCACCCGACCGTGGCCACCCCAGCCGTAGTCGAGCCAGCGCCAGTACTGAACCCAGCGGTCGTCACGCCAGCGGACACAGTCCACGAGACTAGGGTCGTACGGCTCATGCCAGTCCGTAAAGACGAAGACGACCTTGCCCCCCCCCAAGGCGACAGGAATGTCCTGCTGGTTATCCAGCAGAAATTGGCCGTCGTCCTCGCCGAGGTTGGCGTTCATCTCCTTCGCCCGCTCGACCATCGTATGGTCAATCACCGATTTCTCGTCTCCTCGCAAGAAGCCAAGGATTTTGTAGGTGCGATTACCAACGGTCATCTCGGTTGGCAGCATGTCTTGCGTGCCTTCCGCGATTTGTTGAAAGGCAGTGGCCACCGCATCGGGATTCAGGGTTCCTTCCATCACCCGGCGCAGGACTTCCCACCAACGTCTGGTAATCTTGCCCAGAACGTCGTCCTGCGACAACGTGCTTCGTCGTCATGATGACAATCCTCCTGTTTATAGTTTATTTGGGATAGTTTTAGGATGGTGTCCTGATAACATAATAATGTAGCATAAAGTCATATTTTTGTCAATCTTGACAAATTTTTATAAAAGAATTATCCTAAAAATGAGCTTTAGGCTCAACATAGCGCACCCCGATCTAACGGTCGGGGTTGTGTTTTGCCAATAAAATATCATATAACATAGCGCAAGCTATGTTTTTAATTTATCTTAAATCTAATATCTAAAATCTAAAAATCACAACCAAAATCTAAAATATGAATGAACAAAAATTTGAACTTCAAAAAAGAATTTATAGTTACGCCTTAAAAATAGTTAGGTTCGTTAAAAGTTTACCTAAAAATTACGAACATCAAATACTCGGCAACCAGCTACTGAGAAGCGGCACCAGTGTTGCAGCTAATGTAATTGAAGCTTATGCCGCCAGCTCAAAAAAAGATTTTATTAATTTCTATCATCATGCCTTAAAATCAACTAATGAATCAAAGCTCTGGCTGGCATTAATCAGAGATACAAACGATCAAGGCAAAGATCAAATTAAAGGATTATTTGAAGAAACCATTGAGATTGGCAAAATACTTGCTGCGAGCCTATTAACAATGAAAAATAAGAGAAGATTTTAATTTTCATATGTGATTATTAGATATTAGATTTAATATTTTAATTAATATAATGATTTTATGAAAAAATATATATTTCTAATCTTTCTCCTAACCCCACTAATAACCACGGCGGCTGAACCATCTATTCTTATAAATGAACTCGCCTGGATGGGCACGACCGAATCGGCTAATGACGAATGGCTGGAATTATATAACAACACTGATACTGATATTGATTTGACCGGCTGGCGCTTGGAAGCGGTTGATGGCAGTCCAATTATTAATTTAATTGGCACCATTCCCGCTGGCGGCTATTTTTTATTGGAACGAACTGATGAGGACACGATTCCGGAAATTAGCGCTGATCAAATTTACACTGGCGCGCTGGGCAATAATGGCGAATGGTTAAAACTTTATAATAATAACGGCGCCGTCATTGACGAAGTTAACGCCGCGGCCAGTTGGCCCGCTGGCGACAATACAACCAAACAAACTATGGAAAGGGTTGACGACCTAAGCTGGCAAACCAGCAGCCAGGCTGGCGGC